>DASZCJ010000093.1:0-2378 GCA_035943155.1 Xanthobacteraceae bacterium
GCGAGAGATAGCGCGAAATCTTCATCGATAGCGTCGCCAGAAATTCGTTCGCGGTCTCGAGTTCGCCATTGATGCTGCGAATCGTCGCCGCCTGGCGGCGTTGCATGGTTATGAACGTAAGGCCAGTCGCGGCCATGAAGACGAAGTAGGCCAGCAGATACTTAAATGAGAACATATTGGTCGCAAACGCCTGGCTGATGGTGATCTCCTGGATGCCGCGCACATCGCCGATCTTCCAATCGCGTTTCGGGCTTCCCGCATGCGAATTATGGCAAGCGACGCAAGCCGCGCCCATGATCACCGGCGCCACCAGACGAACGCGGTCGCTCAAGATCGACCACGAGACGTTGGTCAATTTTTGATCCGAACGGTCGCGCAGCGCAGCGAGAGAAGTTGTCTCAAAATCGTCGAGGGCGTGCGGCGCGCGGTTCTTGAACGGAAAGTCCGACACAAACCGGTAGGCGATATTCTGTTGCTGCTCGCTGATCGTGCGTCCGAGCTCGAGCGAGAGCGTCGCCGGTATCGGTATCGCTCCCGGTATGGTCTCGTAATTATGCACCACCTGCGTCAATCCTGGCGAGGCCAGCACCCGACTGACGACATTGTTGGCGTAATAGCCGCGCACGCTGGTCATCAGTGAGTTCAGATCGTTCGCCTGACGTAGCAACGCCCGCTCCGTCAAGTTGCGCAGATCCAGCCAGACGGCGAGCGGCAGACCCGCGAGCAGCACAAGAACAAGAAAAATCAGGATGAGGCTTCGTGAGGTCGCCGTCACGGGACGCGGTTGCATCGGCCATTCCTTTCGCGGTTATTTTAAAACGCTGGCTGCCTTTGGCTCGGCGATTCCAAGCGATAATAGCACTCCGCGAAGCGCGGACCGTGGCGCAGCAACCGCCTGGCGTGCGTTACGTCATCCTGAGGCGGCCGCGAAGCGAGCGTAGGGTGGGCAAAGGCGCATCGCGCCGCCGCTAAACCACTGGCAAAGTTGCTTTGGATCGGCTGCTGCAAAGGCTCGGAAGCCCGGCCGCTGTATTGAGATGTGAGCACGAAAGGCGAAGCAGCGAAGAGTGGTGCCCAGGGGCGGAATCGAACCACCGACACCTGCATTTTCAGTGCAGTGCTCTACCGACTGAGCTACCTGGGCCTAACTTGAGCTTACCTTGGGCTTAGCAGCGAATATGCGTTGATCCGACATCGTTATCTGCAACGCTCAACTCCGGTGCAAGTTTTGTCGGCATCATGTTTCGCGGCGCCGTCTTATAGAGGCTCGGTTTGGCGCTGTCCAGAACGGGCCCTTGCCCGGAATGTCGTTTCATCGGCGTAGCATCGGCAAAGCGCCGCGACGCTTTCATTGCGGCGTGTCATCGCTTTCGTCGCGCCGCTCATCTTCTTCCTCGTCCTCGGTCACCGGAACGGCATAGCGGCCGGAAAACCAGCGATGCAGATCGACGTCGGCGCAGCGCTTCGAGCAGAACGGCCGCAACACCGCATCGGCCGGCTTCCCGCAGATCGGGCAGGCGGCAGCGGCGCCTTTCTTGCCCTTCGAAGTGCCGGCTTTCGCTGTTTTGGCATCAGGCATCAGCGCAATATGGGGCGCGTGGCAACCAAACGAAATAGGTATCAGCCGGCGTTGATCCAGCCGAAATGGATCGGATAACCCTCGCCGCCAAGCAGCGTCAGCGTCTCATAAAGCGGCAGGCCGATGACGTTGGAATACGAGCCGACCAGCTTGACCACAAAGCCGCCGGCGATGCCTTGCGCGGCGTAGCCGCCGGCCTTGCCGCGCCATTCGCCGGAGGCGAGATAGGCTTCGATGTCTTCTTCGGAGAGCCGCTTGAAGCGCACGCGCGTTTCGACATAGCGCTGGCGAAAAGTTTCCTTCGGCGTCACCAAACAAATCGCAGTATGGACACGATGATTGCGCCCGGAGAGAAGCCGCAGGCATTGCGCCGCCTCATCGAGCAGTTCCGCTTTCGGCAGAATGCGGCGGCCGACCGCGACGACGGTGTCCGCGGCGAGAATGTACGAGCCTTTAAGGTCATCGTCGATGCGCACCATGCCGAGCGCCCCCTCGGCTTTGTTGCGCGCGAGCCGCGTGGCGTAGGCGCGCGGCAGCTCGCCGCGCTTCGGCGTCTCGTCGATGTCGGCCGGGCGCAGTGCGTCGGGCTCGATGCCGACCTGGTTGATGAGCGAAAGCCGGCGCGGCGAGCCGGAGGCCAGAACCAATTTTGGACGTCCGATCATTTGAACCGGTAGGTAATCCGGCCCTTGGTGAGATCGTACGGCGTCATTTCGACGAGCACTTTGTCGCCGGCCAGTACACGAATGCGGTTCTTGCGCATGCGTCCCGCGGTATGGGCGATGATCTCATGGTCGTT
>DASZCJ010000094.1:0-1777 GCA_035943155.1 Xanthobacteraceae bacterium
GTAATGGACCCGTCGTCGATCATCTTGATCATGGCACCGATCCTGTTTCCGGTCGCGATCAAGCTCGGCATCCATCCGATTCACTTCGGCATCCTGATAACCGTAAATATGGAAGTCGGGCTGTGCCATCCGCCGGTGGGACTAAACCTCTATGTGGCGTCTGGCATCGCGAAAATGGGCATCACCGAACTGACGGTCGCCGTACTGCCGTGGCTCGTCACCATGCTGGTCTTCCTGGCCATGATCACTTACATCCCGGCACTCTCACTGTGGCTGCCGCGCGCCCTCGGAATGCTGTGAAATTTATTCGGTCGCTTAGAGCGGGATGAGATTGAATTATCATCCCGCTCTAGTTTTTATTTGTGCATGATCTTTTTCCGAAAACCGGTTACCACTTTTCGGGATCATGCTTTAATCGTGGAAGTCGTCAGGCTGGAGCTCGATCGGCGTTCCGTGCGGCGTGCGCGCGCAAGCGCGCTGCCAAGCATCGCGGGTGCGCGAAAGTATAATCGGATCGGCGATGCCTTTTTCGCTGAGAATGCGTTCCAGCGTGGCGAGCCAATGCCGGTAGTAGGTTTCGCCCGTATCGGGATCGCCGGCCGCTTGCGCTTTTTTGATTTCTTCACCCAGTATTTTCGCCCACTCTTTCCAGGTGAATAGTCCTCGCTCGTTGAGCGAGACGGCCAGCGCGAATGCCTCTGCCTCCCACGGCTCGCGGAATACTGGGCCATCCGCGTCGCGTGGAACGTTCAGCTCGGCATTCCGCGCGATTGAGCGAACCGCTGCCGCATCCGCGTTCATGCGGGCTCCAAATAAGGTTCAAACGCCTCGATCGAGACCTTAAGCGAGTGCTCCGCACTCTCTCCCCACAATTCGCGGCCGTCGAATAGGACGGTGTACAGCCATTGCGGATCCTCGCCTTTGCCGATCGCGACGGTGTCTGGGAAGACGTGACAGCCGCGCAGCGCCTCGATCACACCGACGCGCCCGCGCGCGTAGCGCGGCAGGCGGGTATGCGTGCTGGGATGAATGTTTCTGGTGCGCACACGATCGCCGGGCTTGAACCGCGCCGGCGCTTGCGGCGGCCGGGCGAACGAGCCACGCGTGACCGTGTTGGGCACTTCGCCCGCGGTCAGCTTGCGCTTGAGCGGTTTGCCAGGCCGTAACGCGTGACCGGCTGCAAGCTCGTCGGGTCCGGCAAGGCCGAGTTCGACAAGCTGCTTTTCCATGCCCAATTCCCACTTTCTGTAATAGGAACTGGAGAGGTAAACGTCCGGCGGCAATTGCTCGCGGGCGGCGCGCGCTTGATCGATGGTCCAGACGCCTGCGTAGCTCATCGCGCGATAGAGCGCGTAAGTACGTCTCTCCCAATCGTCATGAAAGACCGGTTCGTTCTTCTCGGATTCGACTTTGCCGAAGCCGTGCATGCCGCCCATGTCGTGGACGCCGTCCATCACGCCACCTCGCTGGGCTGTTTCGGCAGACCGGTGCCAATCATGCTGTCGCGCGTGACGAGGCTCGCTAACTTTTCCTCGCTCCACCCCTCAGTGCCGGCCGGCCGCATCGGCAACACGATAAACCGCGTCTCGGCGGTTGAGTCCCAAACGCGAATGTTGGTGTCCGCCGGCAGCTTGACGCCGAAGTCCGCCAGTACGCCGCGCGGATCGTTCACGGCGCGCGAACGGTAGGGCGCCGCCTTGTACCAGACGGGCGGCAGGCCAAGCACCTCCCACGGATAACAGGAGCACAGAGTGCAGACGATCATATTGTGCAGTTT
>DASZCJ010000095.1:0-10989 GCA_035943155.1 Xanthobacteraceae bacterium
ACAAGCAATTGTTTCTGCATCTGGTGCGCGGCGACGGCGACTCGGCGCAGAAGCACAAGGAATTCTATGACGAATACCTGGCGGTCATGGACCTTGCTGCGGAATTTTATTTGCAAACGGTAGAGACTGTATTCGTGCGGCATGCGCTGCCAAGGGGTGAAATGACCCATCGCGGACGCCGTGTCGATCCGGCCGCGATCAAGCGCGTTGCGCTGTTCACCGTCGAAGGCGAACACGACGATATTTCGGGCGTCGGGCAGACCGAAGCGGCGCATCGTTTATGCGTCAACATTCCGCCCGATCGCCAAGCCCATTGGCTGCAGCCTGGCGTCGGTCATTACGGCGTGTTCAACGGTTCGCGCTTCCGTTCGGAAATCGCACCGCGCATTTCCGATTTTGTGCTATCGATGACGCTGTCCGATCGCACGGCGCGCCGCGCTGCGAGTGCACGATTATCAGGCAACGGCGCCGCGCTTCGCACAGCCTGATCTCCGTCTGCGGACGTCGGGCTAAATCTCGCCACCGATCTCTGCATTGTGGCAGTATCGCTCTGCGATTGGATTCGGGGGTACTCCGTTGCCGCATGCGCTGCTTTATCGCCGCCCGAGCGAGCCGCCGAGGATCGAGATTGTTTTCGGCGGCGCGATCTTTCCGATCCGCATCCGTCGGCACCGTCAGGCGCGACGTTACACCTTGCGTATTCAGGCGGCGGCGCGCGAAGTCGTGCTCACGATTCCGCCCCGCGGCACGCTCAAGGACGCGCGCAACTTTGCCGAGAAGCACGGCGCCTGGATTGCGGCCCGCCTCGGTCGCTTGCCGCAAGCAGCGCCCTTCGCTGACGGGGCGGTCGTGCCGCTGCGCGGCGAGCCGCACCGGATCACCCACCGGCAAGGCGCGCGCGGGACTGTGTGGACCGAAACCGACGGCAATGGCGGGCGGCTTTTATGCGTCGCCGGTCACGTGCCGCACCTCAACCGCCGGGTGGCCGATTTTCTGCGCCGCGAAGCCAGGCGCGACCTTGACGCCGCCAGCCGCCGCTTCGCGCGGGATCTCGGGCTCGCGATCGATCATGTCAGCGTGCGCGACCAGGCGAGCCGCTGGGGCTCTTGTTCGACAACTGGCGTGCTGTCGTTTTCGTGGCGGCTCATTCTGGCGCCAAGCCACGTGCTTGAGTACCTCGCCGCCCACGAGGTGGCGCATCTCGTCGAAATGAACCATTCGGCACGGTTCTGGCGCGTGGTGAACCGGCTCGTTCCGGATCATCAGATGGCCAAGGCTTGGCTCGATGCCCACGGCGCCGATCTGCACCGTTACGGTTTGCCGGATGCGCCTTGCCATAAGCACGCCTGACCCGCATAGGCCCGACCTTCACGCGAGCCTCGCAGCGGACAGCCCAAAGCCTGGGATCACCTCGCGCCCCCGCGCTTTTTGACGCAGCAGGTAACACTAAACCGTGATCCGCATTGTATTCATACTGGCGGAGACTATTTTCCCCCTATCAAGGCCGACTGGGCGGCTCCCCATCCCCCGACACCCCGTCGCCCGGTCAGATAAGCCTGAGTTGAGGCAACAACTTACGGACCCCAAGCGCGTAATTTGCTTGGGGTCTTTCTTTTGCGCGTTTTTCTTTTGTGGGTCTTTCTTTGTCCTTGGCGGCGCTTTCCGCATTCGCGCTTGGCTGCCACGCTTAGCTGCCACGCTTGGCTGCCACGCTTGGCTGCCATCGAAATGAGAAGCCTGCCTGCTTATAGAGGCTAAGCGCACGCCCACGCTTATGCGGGCGAAAGCTCAACCCCGCGCCCACGCGCCAAGTCGTCCAGCATGCTTGCCGCAACCGCCAGCTTCGACACGGTAAGGCCGGAAGCGGCCATTTCGCCAATCGTCAATTTGACCCGTTCGACTTCGGCTTTGCGCTTGGCCGACCATGCCGCGACCGCCGGACTGCCCCATGTCCCCTCGGCAAGGATCGCGGCGGTCAGTTTCCGCTCGGCATCCCCGATCGCGTCCCGCGCACGATCAAGCGCGAGACGGTCGAAGTAATCGGCCGCCGCAATCGCCGCGGCGGTCAGGCGATGGACGCCAAACAACGCCGCCACCGCGAAATAAGTGGCCGCCACCCTGCTCACCGGATTGCCGGTACGATCAGCGACCAGCACGATATCGGGCGCCGCGATAAGCGCGCGAAGATCGGCAATGCGCCCGGCAAGCGCTGCCGGCACGTTCGCGGCTATAAGTTCCTGCCGGCGCGCGGTGCGCGCCGCGGCCATATCCTGCGACAGGACTTCATCCAGCGCTGCGGCAAGCGCGGCAATGCCGTCATGGTAGTGCGTTGTGACTTCGGCTAGACCTTTGGAAAAATCGACGGTGCGCAGAAACCAAACCACGCGGTCGAGCAAAAGATTCTGCAATTCGATGTAAAGGCCGAGTTGCTGCTTTCCCGAGATTTTATTGTCCAGCCCATCGATCGCGCCGTTCAGCGCCGTTAGCTCATAGCTGTCTCGCGTGGCGGCAAAAGCCGCGGCGATAGCTGCCGACGAGGCGCCGGTCTGGTCGGCGATCCGCACCATCAGCGATGGGCCACCGCGATTGATCATCGAATTGGCCAGTTGGGTAGCGATGATCTCACGCCGCAAGCGATGATGCTTCAGCGCATCGGGATAATTCGTGGCAACCGGTTTGGGGAAATATCGTCCCAGTTCGCGCGCCAAATAGGGATCATCCGGAACTGAAGATTCGAGCAGCTCCTCGTAAAGGCTTAGTTTCGCGTAGGCGAGTAGCACCGCCAGTTCGGGACGCGTGAAGGGCTGCAGACGGCGCCGGCGTTCCTCAAGCGCCATGTCGTCGGGCAGGTATTCGAGCGTGCGATCGAGCAGACCGCGGGTTTCCAACAATTGAATAAGGCGCTGCAGGAAGCCGAAATCGTCCATCCCGCGCCGCTCCGCCAGCGACAGCGCCAGCGTCTGCAGGTAGTTGTTGCGCAAAACCAGCCCGGCAACTTCGTCCGTCATCTGCACCAGCAACGCATTGCGGCCGTCCATGGTCAACCGGCCGTCGCGCAGCGGAATGCTCAGCGCGATTTTGGTATTGACCTCCATGTCGGACGTGTTCACGCCGGCTGAATTATCGATCGCATCGCTGTTGAGCTTGATGCCATGGAACGCCGCTTCGATGCGGCTGCGTTGCGTCATGGCGAGATTGGCGCCCTCGCCGATCACTTTGGCGCGCAAATCCTTGGCGGCGACCCGAACTCCGTCATTGGCGCGGTCCCCTGCCGCCTCGTCCGGCTCGTCCGAAGCGCGGATATAGGTGCCAATGCCGCCGAAGAAGATCAGATCAACCCGCGCTTTGAGGATGGCGCGAATAAGATCGTTCGGCGTGACATGTTCGCCGATCCCGAATAATTGCTGCGCTTGCGATGCGAGCTCGATTTCTTTAGCGGCGCGCGAAAACACGCCGCCACCCTTGGAAATGACCGATCTCTCGAAATCCTGCCAGCTTGAACGCGGCAGATCGAACAGCCGCTTGCGTTCCGCGAAACTCCGTACCGGATCGGGATCCGGGTCGATGAAAATGTCGCGGTGATCGAACGCAGCGACCAGCTTAATCGTCTTCTCGCGCAACATACCGTTACCGAACACGTCGCCGGACATGTCGCCAACGCCGACCACAGTGATTGGCGTCGTTGCGACGTCGATATCCATTTCGCGGAAGTGCCGTTTCACCGCCTCCCACGCGCCGCGCGCGGTAATGCCGATCTTCTTGTGATCGTAACCGGCCGAGCCGCCCGAGGCGAAGGCGTCGCCGAGCCAGAAGTCATGGGCAATCGCCAGTTCGTTGGCGATATCGGAGAATGTGGCGGTGCCTTTGTCGGCGGCGACCACGAGGTATGCATCGTCGCCATCGTAGCGAACGACATCCGCCGGCGGGACCACGCCGGTCGTTCCGATCCCGATATTGTCGGTGATATCGAGAAGCGTTGAAATAAACGACTTATAGGTCGCGACGCCCTCGGCCTGTACGGCCTCGCGCGAGCCGCCTGCAGGCAGGCGCTTTGCCACATAACCGCCCTTGGCGCCTATCGGCACGATCACTGCGTTTTTGACGTTCTGCGCTTTTACCAGGCCCAAAACTTCGGTGCGGAAATCCTGCGGCCGATCCGACCAGCGGATTCCACCGCGCGCCACTTTGCCGAAGCGCAGATGCACCGCTTCGAGCCGCGGCGAATAAAGAAACACCTCATAAAGCGGACGCGGCGCTGGGACCGTGTCGAGCTTACGACTGGCAAATTTAATCGCAATGAGCTCCTTGGCACGGCCGTCGCGACCAACTTGAAAATAATTGGTCCGCACCGCCGCAGTGATCGCATTCACGAAATGGCGAATGATGCGATCTTCATCGAGGCTCTCGATTGTTTGCAGCGTGGCTTCGATCGCGGACAAAATTTCGCCTACGCGCTTGACACGTTCCTCCGGCGATAAAGTAAGATGAGGATCGAACCGCGCGCGAAATAACTGGACAATTTGAGTAGCGACAGCCGCGTGGTTGCGCAGCGTCGTCCACATATAATCCTGCGAATACGCAATGCGGATTTGCCGCAGGAACCGCGAAATTGTCCGAATCAGGGCGACCTCGCGCCAGCCCAGCCCCGCCGCGAGCACCAAGGCGTTATAGCCATCGCTCTCGGCGGCCTGGCCCATGACGACGAGGAAACAGGCCTGCAGCCGGCTTTCAGACGCCAATAGATCGATCGGCTGGCCGGTCGCGCTTTCAAGCTCCATATCGTGGAACCAGACCTCCGCCGCATCCGCCGGCGGGATGTGATAAGTGCGCTCGTCGACGACGCGGAAACCCATGTTTTCCAGGACCGGCACCCGCTCCGACAAGGAAATCGGCAGGCTCTGGCTGAAAACTTTCAAGCCAAGGCGCGCCGGCGCCGCGCCTTGCGGACGATAGAACACGACGTTGAGCGGCCGCTGTGCGGTGAGATTTTCCAGTCCGCGGATATCGGCCACGGCGTTCGCCGGGGCATAGACTTCGCGGTAGTCGATCGGAAAAGCGTCGCGATAGCGCCCGAACAAGGCGCGCGCACGATCGTAGTCCACAGCCGCAGCAAGTGCGTCGCGCAGAGCCTCGGTCCAGCTGCGAACGATCGCTTCGACGCCGCGGTCAAGCGATTCGCGGTCGGGATTTGCCAATGGATCATCGGCGCACGCGACGATGTATTGAACGCGCACCAGCGGACTCTCCGGAAAGAACGGGTAATAGCCGCTCAATCGGCCCTTGAAGGCCGCGGTCAAATACTTGCCGATGGCCGCTCTGACTTGCCCGCTGAAGCGATCGCGCGGAATGTAGACCAGCACTGACACATAGCGGTCGAACAGATCGCGCCGCGGCAGCACCCGCACGCGCGGCCTCTCGTCAAGATGCAGGATGTCAAGTGCGAGCTGGTAAAGCGAATCCTCGTCGATCTGAAATAATTCGTCCCGCGGATAAGTCTCGAGCACATTGACCAGCGCTTTGCCGGAATGGCTGGCGGGATCGAAACCTGCGCGGCGAATGATGCTATCGGTCTTGCGCCGCAGGTAAGGAATTGTCCGTCCCGACTGGGTGTAGGCGGTTGAGGTGAAAAGGCCGCAGAAGCGGTGTTCGCCAACGAGCTTGCCGTCGCCATCGAACCGCTTCACGCCGATATAGTCGAGGTGTACGCGCCGATGCACGCGCGAACGCGTGCTCGATTTGGTCACGATGAGCAGGGTGGGCTGCTCAAGAAATGTGCGAATTTCCGGACTTACAGTGAGCGGCTCATTCCAGCGTTGCAAGGACGGCAAGTCGGGCGAGCGAAGGAGCCCGAGCCCGGTATCAAATACCGGCGCAAGAACATCCTGCCGGGTAAAAACGTAATCCCGCGCGCCGAGAAAAGTGAAATTGTCGTCAGCAATCCATTCGAGAAATTCAATGGCCTCGGCAATCTCGTCGGCGGCAAGCGGCGGCGGTGTCGTCTTCAACGCAGCGATGACATCGCGTACCCGAGCAAGCGTCGGCTGCCAGTCTTGTACACTGATGCGAACCTCGGCGAGGATGGCCTCGAGCGCATGCACGAGCTCTGGACGCTGGCTTGGGCCTTCAACGCCCTCAACGTGGAAGTGGATGAAGCTTTCACGCCGGGCGCCGACAGCATGCTCCTGTTCGAAGCCGACGAGTCGACCCGCGGCGTCGCGCTTTACCAGAAACACCGGATGCACGAACAATCGGATCTCAAGGCCGCGGCTATTGAGTTCGCCGACAATGGAATCCACCAGGAACGGCATATCGTCATTGACGATCTCAAGAACCGACATGCCACGGCTGCCCAAGAGCGGCTCGAATCGTATTTTTGGAACTCCGGAGCGGCGTTCGGCGAAAAACGACCACGACCGCTCGGCGATGCTCGCCAATTCCTCCGCATCGCAGTGCTGAAGATCCTCCGGCGCTGCGAGCGCGAACAATTTCTCGACGAAAGCATTCGGCACGTCGGACCGCCGCTTCGCGAGGAGGCTCGAGGCCGCGTCGATAAGCGCCAATCCGCCGCCGCCATTGCCACCGCGGCGATTATCTTGAAGGTTCATGTTTCCTCTGCCTACGATGCCAATAATAGTCTTTAGTGACGGTCCTGCTACCCGCACATATCAGACGCCGATTAATCCCTATTGTGCGGGTCTGGTTGTGCAGGTCCCGCGGCAAGAGAACCCCATGCTTAAACGAACCAATAAATCAGCCTCTACCCCAAAACAGCGGCGCCGCCCGGCTGCAGCAGGCGACGACGATGAGATTACGGCGCTCAAGCTTCGAGCGGCGGCGTTGTCACCGGAGATGGCGGCCTATTTCGCCAAGTGCGAGGAAAAGCTCGGCTTCGTGCCCAACGTGCTCAAGGCCTATGCCTTCGACGTGGTGAAGCTCTCCGCCTTTGTCGCCATGTACAACGATTTGATGCTGGCGCCGTCCGGTTTGAGCAAGCTCGAACGCGAGATGATCGCGGTCGCGGTGTCGGCGCAGAACCGCTGCTATTACTGTCTGGTCGCGCACGGCGCCGCCGTGCGGCAACTCTCCGAGGACCCGCCGTTCGGCGAACTAATGGTGATGAACTATCGCGCCGCGCGACTGTCCAAACGCGAACGCGCGATGCTCGATTTCGCCGTCAAGCTGACGGCCGAGCCCTGGCTGGTCGAGGAGGACGACCGCGCACGCCTGCGCCGCGCCGGATTTTCCGAACGCGACATCTGGGACATTGCCGCGGTTGCCGGTTTTTTCAACATGACCAATCGCGTCGCGTCGGCCACCGATATGCGGCCGAACAGCGTCTATCACGGTCAAGCGCGGTAAGCGCAGATTCTAGCGATGCACCGAAAGATCGCGCATTTTCGCTTGCGCGCCGTTAAGCGGATTGCCCGGATCCCAGCTATAGCGCAGCGTCTCGAACCGCATGGCGCGCGCATCGATCATCACCAGCCGGCCGACCAGGCCCTCGCCGAAACCGACAATCTCCCTGATCACTTCAAGCGCCATCATCGATCCTAGTACGCCCGCGAGCGCGCCGAGCACCCCCGCTTCGGCGCAGGCCGGGACGCTGCCGGGCGGCGGCGCCTCCGGAAACAGACAGCGGTAAGTCGGATTAGGTTTGCCATCGGCGCCGCGTTCGAAGGCGCGAATCGTGGTGAGCGTGCCATCAAACGTCCCGAGCGCGGCCGTGATCAGCGGCTTTTTAGCGAAGTAACAGGCGTCCGAAACGAGGTAGCGCGTAGCGAAATTGTCCGAACCGTCGGCGACAATGTCATAGCCATCGATCAGCGCCAGCGCGTTGTCGGCGGCGAGCCGAACATTATGCCCCCTCACGGTCACGTTCGGATTGAGCCGCCCGATCGTCGCCGCGGCGCTCTCCACCTTCGACGCGCCGATGTCCGGCGTAGCGTGGATAACCTGCCGCTGCAGGTTCGACAGCGTGACGACGTCGTGATCGACGACGCCCAGTGTGCCGACGCCGGCGGCGGCCAGATAAAGCAGCACTGGCGCGCCGAGACCGCCGGCGCCAATGACTAGAACGCGCGCGCGGCGAAGCGCCGCCTGACCCGGACCGCCGACCTCGCGCAGAACGATGTGGCGTGCGTAACGCTCAAGCTCGTCATTACTCAGCATGCCGCCAATATAGAGCGGCCGTCGTAGTTCGGCGACTGTGACCTTAAATACCCTGTGGTCCGCAAGTGCAGTGTCATTGAGGCGGCAATATCGCGATCGCCTCGATCTCAAACAAAGCGCCGGGGCGCGCCAGCTCCGGCACGCCGATCGTGGTACTGGCCGGCGGCGCCGAGGTGTTGACGTACTTGTCCCGCACTTCGCGAAATTGCGCGATATTGGCGCCGATATCGACGACGTAATTGTTAATTTTGACGAGATGCTCGAAACCGGCGCCGACCGAGGCGAGCGCCGCTTTGAGATTCTGAAACGCCAGCTCGATCTGTTCACGGGCGTTGGCGCCCATCTTGCCCGACCGGTCCATGCCGAGCTGACCGGCAAAATAAACCAAGCGTCCCGGTCCGGTCACTTCGACGACATGGCTGTAGCCCGGCGGCTTAGCAATCGTGTCCGGATTGAAGAAGCGAATATTGTCCGGCATGTTCGTTTCCTCTCAAGTGATGGCGCAAACGGTTATTTGTTGTCGAACTTGGGCGGCCGTTTCTCGATGAAGGCTGCCATGCCCTCTTTCTGGTCGCGCGTTGCGAACAGCGAATGAAATATCCGCCGCTCGAAGCGGACGCCCTCGGCCAGCGAAGTTTCCAAGGCACGGTTGACTGCCTCCTTCGCGGCGAGGACCGACGGCAAGGACATCGAAGCAATGGTCTCGGCGACTTTGATTGCTTCCTCGAGCAGGTTTTGCAGCGGCACGATGCGCGCGACGAGACCCGCGCGTTCGGCTTCCACGGCGTCCATCATGCGCCCGGTCAGGATGAGATCCATCGCCTTGGCTTTGCCGACCGCGTGCGTAAGGCGCTGCGTGCCGCCGATGCCGGGAATGACGCCAAGCTTGATTTCCGGCTGACCGAACTTGGCGTTGTCCGCGGCGATGATCAGATCGCATTGCATCGCAAGCTCGCAACCGCCGCCCAGCGCAAAGCCGGCGACCGCGGCAATGACCGGCTTGCGCGCATCGGCCACGCGGTGCCACGTCGCCAGGAAGTCGCTTAGGAAGGCCTCGGAAAACGCCTTGCCCGCCAATTCCTTGATGTCGGCGCCAGCCGCAAATGCTTTGTCCGAGCCGGTGATGACCATGCAGCCGATTTTGTCGTCCGCCTCGAAGGTATCGATCGCCTGAGCGAGTTCGCGGATGACCGCGCTGTTGAGCGCATTGAGGGCTTGCGGGCGATTAAGTCGGATCAGGCCGACGCGGCCGCGGCTCTCAACAATGATGTTCTCGCTCATGGATACCTCGCAAAACTTATTTCTGACACACCGGACAATAGAAGGTCGAGCGGCCGCTCTGCACGATACGCTTGATCGTGCCGCCGCAGGCGCGCACCCCCACTTGGGTCCGGCACGGCTCGCCGGCACGATCGTAGACGCGGAAATGATGTTGAAACATGCCGAGCTCGCCGTCGGTGAGCCGGTGATCGCGCAGCGACGAGCCGCCATCTTTGATCGCCTGGGTCAGCACTGCCTTGATGCCGTCGACCAGCCGCTCGGCGCGTTCGTTCGGCGCACCCTTACGATCGGCGATCGTTGACGCGCGCCGCTTTGGCGACAAATGCGCGCGATACAGCGCCTCACAGACGTAAATATTGCCGAGGCCGGCGACGACCCGCTGGTCGAGCAGCGCGGCTTTGAGGCTGGTCTTTTTGCCACGGCAGGGGCGCGCCAGCATGGCGGCATCGAAGGCGTTGCCGAGGGGCTCTGGGCCGAGCCCGCGCAACAGCGGCTCGGCATCGAGCTGCGCGCGCCGAACAAGTTTCATCGAGCCGAAGCGGCGCGGGTCGTTGAAAGTCACGGTCGCGCCGGACGCCAGGTGAAACACGATATGATCATGCGCGACGTGATTGGCCCGTTCGCGATAATAGCGGCCGAGATGTTTGTCCTTGCCGAGAAAAACGTGAAACGAGCCCGACATGCCGAGGTGCATGAGGAGCACGTCGCCGGAGGAAAGATCGACCAGGAGATATTTGGCGCGCCGGCCGAGCCCGGTCACCAGCTTGCCCTCCAGGCGGTGCCCGAAATCTTTTGCCAGCGGCCAGCGCAGATCGCCGCGCCGAACCTCGACCCGTGTGATGCGTTCGCCGGTCATCGCCTGTTCGAGGCCGCGGCGGACCGTTTCCACTTCCGGAAGTTCAGGCATTGCTCAACGGGGCGGTGCCGCAAGGTGGTTAATTTCAAAGACATAGCCTGCCTAAGCGGGCCGCGCTATGGTTGAGGATCAAAGGCAGCAGAGCGATGGCGGAAACGGCACATTTCGGCTCCCAGCAGGTGCCGCTTCAGGCGAAGCAGGCGCTGGTCGATAACGTGTTTAACAGCGTGGCGCGCCGCTACGACCTGATGAATGACCTGATGTCATTCGGGCTGCATCGCGCCTGGAAGAATGCGCTGGTGACGGCGGTCAATCCGCCGAAACGGCTGCCGTTTTCGGCTATCGACATCGCCGGCGGCACCGGCGACATCGCGTTTCGAATTATCGATGCTGGTGGCACGCAAACGCGGGTCATGGTCTGCGATATCAATCCGGACATGCTCGCAGTCGGCCGCGAGCGAGCGATGCTGCGCGGCGGCGAGCAAATGGTCACCTTCACCGAGGCCAATGCCGAGGCGCTGCCATTCGCCGAGCGCAGTTTCGATGCCGCGACCATCGCATTCGGCATTCGCAACGTGCCGCGCATCGAATGCGCGCTTGCCGAAGCCTATCGGGTGCTCAAAATCGGCGGCAGATTCATCTGCCTGGAATTTTCGTCCGTCGACGTTCCGGCGCTCGATCGG
>DASZCJ010000096.1:0-4160 GCA_035943155.1 Xanthobacteraceae bacterium
CAACCGCGGCGCCGAAGAGCTGATCGAGGCGGTGCAGGCTTATCTCAAGTGAGATGCGGTTAGCCGGCGTAGCAAAGCGCGCAGGACGCGATCATGGCAGACAGCATCACCAATCTTCATAGCCAAAATCTTCACGACCACGTCTTTCTCGGCGAAGGCCACGAACGCAACGAGCGCCGCACTTGGACAGTGATCGCGCTGTGCAGCTTCATGATGGTCGCCGAGATTGCCGGCGGGCTCATGTTCGGCTCGATCGCGCTCGTTGCCGACGGGCTGCACATGTCAACGCATGCCAGCGCGCTTCTTCTCGCGGCGCTGGCCTATCGCTATGCGCGCCGCCATGCCGCGGACGACCGTTTCAGCTTCGGCACCGGCAAGTTCGGCGATCTCGCCGGCTTTACCAGCGCCATCGTGCTCGCCATGATTGCGCTCCTCATCGGTTACGAGGCGCTGACGCGGTTTATCTGGCCGGTTCCGATCAGCTTCAACGAGGCGATTCCTATCGCGGTGCTCGGCTTAGTCGTCAATGTTGCAAGCGTGCTCCTTCTCAGCGGCGGCACCGACGGACATGGCCACGAACATGGCCACGGACATGCACACGAGCACGATCAAGAAGCCGCGTTCGAGCATGATCATGACCACGAGCACGAACATGACCATGTGCATGCAGCCGGTGCGGCGCATCGCGACAATAATCTGCGGGCGGCGATCGTTCACGTGCTCGCCGATGCAGCGGTTTCGATCCTCGTGATCGCCGGCCTCATGCTGGGCCGCTTGCTCGGCTGGGCGTGGATGGACCCGACTGTAGGCTTGATCGGGGCAGTTGTGATCGCGGCATGGGCCTATACGCTAGTGCGCGATACCGGTGCCATTCTCTTAGACATGACACCCGATCGCGACATGGCCAAGCGCATGCGGGCGATGATCGAGACCGACGGTGACCGCCTGACCGATCTACATCTGTGGCGCCTTGGCCCCGGCCATCTCGGCGCCATCATCTCGGTCACAACAAGTCAACAGCGCGGTCCTGATTACTATCAGGCACTGCTCGGCCGCTTCCGCGCGCTGTCGCACGTCACCGTCGAAGTGCAGCGGCAATAGATTCACGGCACGGCAATAAGCAAAGCTACCGCGCGGCCGAAAAGCGATAGTTCAGTCCCGCCCGCACGAGGTTATTGTCCAGCCGGTTGGTGATCGTTGTGGTGGGCGGACCGATAAAGCCCGTCGCGATATTATCTTTATCAACATAAAGGTATTCAACACGGGCGCTAAGATTATCGGTGATGCCGTACTCGACGCCGGCGCCGGCCGTCCAGGTGCCATAGGTTACAGTCGTGCTAGTGGTGCCGGCAGGGATGGCGCTAATGGACCGCAGTTCGCCGGCCGCGCCACCGGCCGTTGCGTAGACCAGAGTGCGATCAAAGGCCACGCCGAAGCGGCCGCGCAGGGTTGCGAGCCACGGCATTTGCGCCGTGCTGCCCGATAATACGCCGGACGGCAGCGATTGATTTTGCGTGGAGGCGTCGTAGTCGGCCTCAAAACCCCACACGAGCGGCCCGGTCTGATAGTTCGCTCCGATCTGGGCGCCGCCGAGGAATCCGGCTTCCTTGACCGACGCGCTCCCCCCGCCGCCGGATGCTGTCGCGGTCGTCGTACCGAAAGCACCTCCGGCGTTGAGCCCGAGATAGAAGCCGGTCCAATCGTAGGACAGCGGCGAGCGGCGAGCGGCTAAGTCAAAGCGTCCGGAATAGTCTCGCCTGATGTCTTGAGTGTTGTTGCGGCAATCGCTGGAACCCGGATTTGCACATATTTTCTTCTTGATGCCGATGAAGAAGCCGCGGCGTGGACCATATTGCGACGCGAACACGCCGATCCCGCTGCCATTTCTGATTTGGTAGATCGTGTCGAAAACATTCACGACGTCAAAGCGCACCGTCACCGGTTGGCCATCCGGCATGTCGAAATCGCGCGCCAAACCAACATTGAATTGGGCATAAGGCGCCAAGGCGTCGATATTGGCGTCGCCGGTGCGAAGGCCCGAGCCATAGATCATATCGGTCGAGAACGTGGTGCCGTTCCAGCGATAGGCTAGGCCCGCAGAGCCTGTCACGTACTGGTTATGGTCGGTGTAGATCCAGTGACTCGACAGATACTGGAACTCGGTCAAGCCGCCGAGATCGTTAAGCGGCGTCGCGTTATCGAACAAGTACTGGT
The DNA here is from genome assembly GCA_035943155.1 of Xanthobacteraceae bacterium. GTDB lineage: Bacteria > Pseudomonadota > Alphaproteobacteria > Rhizobiales > Xanthobacteraceae > BOG-931. The sequence continues at coordinate 2,215 of DASZCJ010000096.1, forward strand.
TTGACACCGGCTGGGTCGCCTTTTCCTGACTGACCGCGAGATTGGCGTAGGCCCGAAAATTACCGCTGTGATATTTGGCGCTGAACTCTACCCCCTGGGAAACCCCCTTAGCGTAATTGAAGCCGCTGAGGATAAGCGCCTGGCCGAATTGTCCGTTGTCGATCAAGTCCTTTGCGATCTTGTAATAGGCATCGATTCCGAGATCGAGCGTGGTGCAGTCCTTTGGCCCCGACGTCGTACAACCGAAAATAATTTTCTGGTTCACTCCGGCGTCGAAATAGTGCGATCGCTCCGGTAACAGCGGGCTGCCTATGGGATTGCTCACCGCCGCCGTCGTGTTGTTAAACGCATTAAAATTCACCGGCGCCGCCTCGACCAAGACTGGCGGCGTGAAGTAACGCGCATAGCCGGCGTGGAAGGTCGTGTTTTCGAATGGCTTGTAAGTAAAGCCAAGGCGTGGGTTTAACTGATTGGCATCGACGAATTGCCACATCTGGTCGAAGCGCAGCCCGGCATTCATCGTCAACTTGTCGGTGATTCTCCACTCGTCCTGCACATAGATGCCGGCGAGCCAGCCGATTTTGTGCACGTCGTCGGTGATCTGAAATGGTGTATCCACAGGCATCATGGTTATCGGGTCGACCGGCTCGACCAATGATGTGTTGTCCACCCAGATCTGTTCAGCGCTGACGGTGAACCCGGCGCGCAGCGTATGCGCGGCGTTGATTACGTAAGAGGCGTCGCCTTGGAAGCCATTGGTATAGGATTGTCGGCTGACATCGGAGGCGACGCCGTTCAACAGGAGATCGCCAACGGGATCGGGAATGAAGTGCAGATTGTTGTAACGCGTGAAGTACGACAATTGCCCGTCGAAGCCATTGACCGAGCGTTGCAGCGCCAGCACGCCGAATTGGCTCTGCTCATTCTGCCGTTCATTGAGTTTCGACGAATCAAAAGCGGTCACGCCGAACGCGCTGTTCAGTGCAGTCGGCGCGTTGAAGACGTTCGGGATCTGGAAATTGGCAGTGAAGGTGCCGGCGATCAGGCTTAAGCGGGTATACGGATCGACGAAGGTCGACAAATAAGCGAAGCCTCTTTCCTGCCGCGAGAAGTCATGGATGGGATTGAGAAAGGGCAGCGAGTTTTCGATTCCTTCGTTGGTCTGGAGATAGCTGCCGGTGAAGTAATACTGCACGCCGCCGAAACAATTGGGCGGCGAGGAGGCGGGCGCCTTTGTCGGCAATCCAGTGCTTGCGCTCGGGCAATTGGCGCCGAACGTGCCACCATATTCGAAGCTTGGCCGAATGGTCTCGCGGCTGCCGAAGTAATAATTGATGCTGCCGGTATTGTTGAAAACGTCCTTGCGCGTGGTGATGTCGACGAGACCCACGGTCCGCAGGCCGTATTCGGCCGGCAGCGCGCCGGTGACCAATGAAACGCTGCCGATGAAATTGGTATCGAAGATGCTGCCGAAACCGCTGATGCCGTCCGGCAGCATGATGCCGTTGATGCGGAATTGCACATTGGCGTGATCGTTGCGCACATGCAAAAGGCCACTGGCGGCGGAATCCTGCGACACGCCGGGCGCCTGCAACAGCACCCTCTCGACCGGCGTATTGGTGCCTTGCGGCAAGGCCTCGATGGTGTCGTGGCTAATCGTGTCGGACGTCGTGCCGATCGTGGTGTAGAGATTGCTGCGCGCTTGATCGAAGCTATTGCTCTTCTGTGTGAGAGCTTCGGCCGGCGATACCGGCGGCACGGTGGTCGGCGCTATTGTCGCTGGCGAGGGACGCGGCGCTGGCGCAGGACGCCGCGCGACAGCGCGCGGCGCAGGTCTTCTGGCTCCGCGTATGTTGATTTGAGGTAATGGTGTTCCACCACCACTTGCTTTTGGCGCGGGCGTCGGTGCAGGTGTTGATGGTGGCTGGACCGACGGCGCGGGGGGA
>DASZCJ010000097.1:0-4428 GCA_035943155.1 Xanthobacteraceae bacterium
CGACAAAGGCTGTGGTCAGCAGCCGCAAGGACGAAGAGACCACCAAGGAATATTGCTTTCGGATCTGAGGGCAGCGGGTGTTCCTCCGGCTCTCCTGCCGGCGGCACGACTTTGGTCTGCTGATCGGAACGCACTTTGTCGGTGATTAGAGGGGCGCTGATTCCGCGAGCCATTCGCGAAAGATTGCCGAAGTCCGCGAGGGGTCTGATTCTTATCCAGGAGTAGACGGACATATCAGGCGATGCTGCAATTTCTGGGCGGAATACCCCATAAACAATCTGAGACTCTTAACAGGTATGAGTCTGTGCAAAATTGCTCATTCGGCCGACGAGTATTTTGCCATCGGCGAGTTGATCGAGGGGAATGCCTAGGGACAGATCGGGTAAGGTCTTGTGGAAACCTATTTTCTGCTCGAGTGCCGACAAGGTCATTGCGTAGGACTTCGCTGACGGCGGTTCTTGGCAGAATTGCCCGTTTAATCTCTCTTACTTTGCTGCAGTGCATGAGTCCGGAGCGGACATTCGGCGACTGCGGTCTAGAGTCCGCTTTCGGGGGTAAAGCGGCCACTGACCAACCGTTGCTCATCGACTTCGATTTATGAGCACACGCGCTAGTGTCCCGCTTCCGAAGTTCGCACGCTCTGTCGGCACGCTCTCATGCGAACTTTGGAAGCAAAGGGACCCTAGCAAATATGTAATTCTAGTGCGGTTTTTGGATTTGAAGTTCCTATGAGAGTTTCCGACCGAGCGGTAGGAACTTCAAATCCAGCGCACTAGTCGTCTCAGGCGGCCGGCAGGGCGCTGCGCAGGATGTCGCGCGACGGCTCGGAGCCGTCTACCAGGCGCAGCGTTCGGCGTTTGATCTTCCAGCCGGACGGGGATCGCACGAGGTCCCAGCGGTTGGTGACCACGCGATGGATGTGATAGCCGCGCGAGGCGCCGTGATTGGGAACCTCGACCGCATCCCCGGTTTTTTTCAGGGTGAGGATTTGCAAATAGGAAACGACTACCGCGGTATCGCCGTTAATCGTTATGTGCGGCAGCGAAGCAAGATGCGCCAGTCCGCCGGCAATGGCGGCTTGATGGCCGGGGCTCTGCAGATGGGCGCCGATGGCCTTGTTGCCGACCGCCCCGGAAAGGTCCGCACCGCGGTCGAACACCGCATCTTCGGTAAAGACCGTCTCGGCATAGTGTCCGGCGCCGGTATCGGCGCTCGGGGGGTGGCGGGCGATCAGATTATAGATTTCGAGCCGATCTTCGATGGCCCGGATGCGCGTTTCTAGCGTCAATTCCTGCTTGGTCATGATCGATTCCCTCAATTGTGATCCACAGCGCGGATCGGTTAAATTAGCATTGGCTGAAGTGAATCGTTGCAATATCCGTGGCCCCGATTTGGCTTGCTTGGATCTTTGGGCGGACATTGTTAGCGGGGGAGTTTCATGACACCCGGCGGCGATCTCGATCGCCGGTCATTGCTGGTCGGCGCCAGCGCAGCGGCCGGCGGCCTGACGCTGGGCTTTGCCATTCCGTTCGCCGATGCGCCGGCGCACGCCGCGGTTGGCGCGCCCGACATCAACTGCTGGATCGCGATCGCGCCCGATGACACGGTGACGATCCGCGTGGCGCGCTCCGAAATGGGGCAGGGCGCGATGACCGGCCTGGCCATGCTGGTCGCCGAAGAGCTGGCATGCGACTGGAGCAAGGTCCGCACCGACTTCGTCTCGCCGCGTCTCAATCTCATGAAAAACCGGATCTGGGGTGACACCTCGACCGGCGCGAGCCGCTCCATCGCATCGTCGCAGGAATATCTGCGGCGCGCCGGCGCGACCGCACGGGAAATGTTGATCACGGCCGCTGCGGCGCGCTGGCGCGTGCCGCCGGCGCAATGCGTCGCCGCCGACAGCATCATCACACATCGCCCGACCGGCCGCACCGTCGCTTACGCCGCAATCGCCGCAGCGGCGGCCAAGATCAAGCCGCCAGCGGAGGTCGCGCTCAAGCCGCCAGCAGAGTGGAAACTCGCCGGCACGCCGCAAAAGCGGCTCGACGTCTTGGACAAGGTCACGGCCAAGCCCGTTTACGCCATCGATGTGCGGCTGCCGGGCATGCTCCATGCGGCCATCGTGCATTGCCCGATATTTGGCGGCGCGCTGAAATCCGTCGACGAAACTTCGATTGCGACAATGCGCGGCGTGCGCGGCGTGGTGCGCATGCCGGACGCGGTCGGCGTGGTTGCCGATTCGTGGTGGCACGCAAAACGCGCCGCCGATGCGTTGCACGTCACCTGGCACGATGGCGGCAACGGCGCGCTCTCCTCGGCCGCGATCGCCGAATTCGTGCGCGGCGGCCTTGCCGTGGACGAGCCGCGGTTAGGCCGTGCCGATGGCGACGCGGCGGCGGCGCTGCTCGGTGCCGCGCGGCGCATCGAGGCCGACTACACGGTGCCGTTTCTCGCGCATGCCACGATGGAGCCGCAAACCTGTACCGCGCATGTTCGCGACGATGGCGTCGACATCTGGGTGCCGACCCAGGATCCGGCGACAGCTCTTGCCACCGCCGCCTATGCCGCCGGCGTGCCGCACGCCAAGGTGAGGGTGCACCGTACGATGCTTGGCGGCGGTTTCGGCCGCCGCGCGCCGATTCAGGAATATGTCCGTCAGGCAGTCACCATCGCCAAAGAATTTCGCGAGCCGGTCAAGCTCGTCTGGTCTCGCGAACAGGACATCGCGCACGATCTCTATCGCCCGTTTGGCATGGCGCGGCTTGTCGCCGGGCTCGATGAGCAAGGCATGCCGGTCGCGTTGACGATCAGACTTGCCGGACCGTCTTTCGTGGCGGCGCTGGTGTCCGGCTTCGGTGAGAATATCGTGGACCGAACCTTCGTCTCCGGCCTCGCCGAGGAAATGCCTTACGCAATTGCGAATTACCTGGTCGATTATGTGGTGCGGCCGACGCCGGTGCCCCTCGGCGTGTGGCGCGCCATCAATTACACCCAGAATGCCTTCTACAAAGAATGTTTCATCGACGAAATGGCGCATGCCGCGGGCATCGATCCTTTTCTCTATCGACGCAAACTGCTGGCCGATAGTCCGAGGAATCTCGCAGTCCTCGATGCCGCGGCGAATAAAGCGGATTGGGGTTCACCGCCGCCCGCCGGCGTGTTTCGCGGCATCGCCGTCAACGAAGCCTGCGGCAGCTATTGCGCCCAAGTGGTCGAAGTCTCGGTGGAGAAAGGCGAGGTGCGCGTGCACCGCGTCGTGGCGGCGATCGACCCCGGTCATGTTGTCAATCCATTGTCGGTCGAAATGCAGGTGCAAGGCGCGATCGTCTATGCGCTGACCGCGGCGCTATACGGCGAAATCACGGTGAAGGACGGCGCCGCCGAGCAAGCAAATTTCGATTCCTACGAAATGCTGCGCCTGGCCGATGCACCGGCCGTCGAAACCGTCATCGTGCCGAGCGGCGGCTTTTGGGGCGGCGTCGGCGAACCACCGGTGCCGCCGCTGACGCCCGCTTTATGCAATGCGATCTTTGCCGCGACCGGCAAACGCGTCCGCTCGCTGCCGTTGAAGAATCACGATCTGCGCCATGCGATCTGACGGCGCGCGCCGCTTGCCGCAGCCGTGCTCGATCGCCGCCGCTCTCATTTTGTTGGTGACGCGTGTCGCCGCGGCCGAGGAAGGTCCCGGCGACTGTCTCGGCGTCGGCTTCGACGTGCAGCACCCGATCACCATCGCCAAGGTCATCGCCGACCGGCCGCAGGTCCATTTCATCAAGAGCGCGGCGGACGATGCGGGCTGCCCGGCAGACCGCGAGGCTTGCTTGGCATCGAGTTATCTGATCCCCGGCGATCTCGTTTTGGTCGACAAGACGCACGGCGCCTTTAGCTGCGTGTCCTATCAATCCGCCGCCGATCGTACGCAACGCTGGACGGTGGGCTGGCTGCCATCGGCGACCATGACGCCGATAATGCCGACATCGGCGCCGGCGCTCGCCGACTGGATTGGCCGCTGGATTCATGCTGGCGGCGAAATCACGATCAGCAAAGGCCGGCGCGGAAGTTTGCGCATTCGCGGCGAGGCGGTCTATCCGGCCACCCAGAATGTGCATTCCGGCGTCATCGGCGCCGAGGCCAAGCCGGCACATGGCGTGCTCCAATTCGCCGACGACGGCAGCGTTCCATTTAACCGGACCAGCGCCGAGGCCGGTGATTGCCTCGTTCGCATGCAGCGCATTGCCGCGCTCTTGGTGGTCGAAGACAACGGCCATTGCGGCGGCGTGCTGGTGACCTTCACCGGATTTTATCGCCGGAAATCTTGAGCTGCGGTGTTTCCAGGACGCGGCGCAGCGTGGGCACCGTCACCCTGAGGTGCGAGCACAGCGAGCCTCGAAGGGCGACGGCCTCGGCGCCTCGGCCGCATCCTTCGAG
>DASZCJ010000098.1:0-4495 GCA_035943155.1 Xanthobacteraceae bacterium
GTTTTGGCGCAACCAATCACCTCGACCTTATTCTTCATCACCTGGTATCGCGTGTTCATGGTGGCGATTGTCATCGTGACGGTGGTCGGCTTGTTTGCTTTCTTGCGCTATTCCCGGATCGGTCTGCGCATTCGCGCCGGGACCTTCGACCTGGAGACCGTGGCGACGCTCGGCGTCAACGTGCGGCATCTGCGAACCTTCAATTTCGCGGTGGGCTGTCTGTTGGCCGGACTGAGCGGTGTTCTTGCTGCCGGACAGATCGGGCTTAATCCGAACATGGGCGATGAACTGCTGATGCCCAGCTTCATCGCCATCATTGTCGGCGGCGTCGGCAGCCTGATCGGCACTTTGTTCGGCGGTTTGTTGATCGGCATGGCAGCGGCCTTGACCACGGCTGTCTATCCGGCCGCCAGCGAGGCGGTGATCTACGCGATCATGATGGCGGTGCTGCTGCTGCGTCCGCGCGGTCTCATCGGCGAGGAAGGTATGATGTCATGAGCACCGCCGTGGTCGCCGCAAGCGAGAGCCGCGCAATGCGCCGGCGCGCTTTGGCTCCAATCGTGATATGGGCGGCGCTGCTTACGGTGCCGCTTTGGCTGCCCCTACTCGGTGGCTACACGGCGCTGGCGGCACGCGTCCTGGTGTTCGGGCTGGCCGCCATGGGCCTTAATATGCTGCTTGGCTTCACCGGCGTGTTGAGTTTCGGCCACGCCGCTTATTTTGGTCTCGGCGCCTATGGCGCTGGGCTCACACTGCGTTACCTCGCGCATTCGACGCCGGCGGCGATCGTGGCGGGCACGTTGCTCGGCGGCTTGGCTGGTACTTTATTCGGCCTCTTGATCGTGCGACGGCGGGGCGTCTATTTCGCGATGTGCACGATCGCTTTCGGGCAGCTTTGGTACTATCTCGCCTATAGCTGGAACAGCGTTACCGGTGGTTTCGACGGCTTGCGCGATTTCCATCGCGAAGCGATCGGACTAGGCCCGCTCACACTCGATATTAGCCAGGGCGGCACCGCGTTCTATTATTTCCTACTGGCGATCTTTGCCGTCGCGGTCGCACTGATGGGCTTTCTGCTGCGCTCGCCGTTCGGACGGACCCTCTTGGCGATCCGCGAGAATGAGCGGCGCGCGCGCTTTCTCGGCATTCCGGTCGAGCGCCATATCTGGCTGTCATTCTCGATCTCCTGTTTTTTCACCGCGCTTGCCGGCACGCTCTATGCGCTGCTTAACAACTTCGCCGATCCGCTGACGCTGCATTACTCGTTGTCGGGATATTTTGTCGTGATGACGGTCATCGGCGGCATGCGCACATTCTGGGGCCCGCTCCTTGGCGCGGCGGTGTTCGTGATGCTGCAGGACTACATCTCATCCATGACAGTGAACTGGATGTCATTCGTCGGCGTGATCTTCATTCTGGTTGTGCTGTTTTTTCCGCGCGGCTTATTGGGAATGATGCGGCGGCGCATTGCCGCGTAAGCATGGGACAGCAATCGAGGCTCGCATGATGACGTCGCGGCGGCAGATTTGGCGATGTGCGATTGGCGCAGCTGCGCTGCCGCTCATTTCGCGCGTGGCCGCGGCGCAGGATTATCCGTCACGGCCGGTCCGCGTCGTGGTCACCGTTCCGGCCGGGGGCTCGCCCGATATCGTTGCGCGCTTGCTCGGCCAGTGGCTTTCTGAGCGCCTGGCGCAGCCGTTCGTGATCGAGAACCGGCCGGGCGCCAGCGCCAATATCGGCACCGAATTCGTCGTGCGCGCGGCGCCCGACGGCCACACACTGCTGGTGGCGATGTCCGCCAACGCCATCAATGCGTCGCTCTACCCGAATCTGAATTACAGTTTCATCCGCGACACGGCCCCCGTCGCGCTGATCGGCCGTATCCCGCTCGTGCTGGTCGCTAGTCCGTCGCTGCCGGCAAAAACGGTCCCCGAATTGATCGCTTACGCCAAAGCCAATCCCGGCAAAATTAACATGGCGACCGCCGGCAAGGGGACCCCGCTCGACGTCGCCGGCGAGCTTTTCAAGATGATGGCCGGCGTCGAGGTCGTGAGCGTGACCTACCAGGGCGAATCGCCGGCGATTCCGGATTTGCTCAGCGGCCAGATGCAGATCATGTTCGGCGTGGTCCCGGCCTCGCTCGGTTATATCAAGAGCGGCAGATTGCGGGCGCTCGCCGTAACGACGGCGGTGCGGCAGGACGTCATGCCCGACGTGCCGACAATGGCTGAATTTCTGCCGGGTTTCGAGGCTGTCGGCTGGTATGGAATCGCGGTGCCGAAGAACACGCCGGCTGACATCGTCACGCTCCTTAACAAGCAGATCAACGACGCCCTGCGCGATCCAGAAATCAAAAAACGGCTTGCTGATTTGGGCGTCGGCCCCGGCGGGGGTTCCGCCGGCGACTTCGCGGCGTTCATCGCCGCCGAAACCGAGAAGTGGGCTAAGGTGGTGCATTTCGCCGGCACTAAAGCGAATTAAGGCCGCGCTCGTTGCGATCGATAAAAGCAGGCGAGGTCAACTTTCGTTAATAAGGCAGACCCACATAATTCTCGGCGAATGCCGTGGCGGCGGCTTTCGAGCGGAACAGATAATCAAGCTCGGCAAGCTGCAACTGATGGTCGAAGGGGTTATCGGACATTCGGTGCAGCGTCATGGTCATCCACCACGAAAAGCGCTCCGCCTTCCATACCCGGGCGAGCGCCCGCGCCGAATAGTGCTCAAGCCCGGCGTCCGATTTCTCCTCGTAATATTCGATCAGCGCGCGCGATAAGTAGCGCACGTCGCTCGCCGCGAGATTAAGGCCTTTGGCGCCGGTCGGCGGCACAATGTGCGCAGCGTCGCCGGCAAAGAAGAGACGGCCAAAGCGCATCGGCTCGGCGACGAAGCTGCGCAGCGGCGCGATACTCTTTTCGATAGACGGCCCGGTGACCAAACGATCGCGCGCTTCGTCGTCGAGCCGGGGCCTGAGTTCCTCCCAGAACCGCTCGTCCGGCCATGAATCGAGGTCTTCGGCGAGACTGCATTGCAGATAGTAGCGACTGCGCGTCGGCGAGCGCATCGAGCACAATGCAAAGCCGAGCGGATGCCGCACATAGATCAATTCCGCGGAAACCGGCGGCGTATCGGCGAGGATGCCAAGCCAGCCCAGCGGATAGACGCGCTCGTAGGTGCTGATCGCGCGGGTGGGCGGGCTCTTGCGGCTAATGCCGTGGAAGCCATCGCAGCCGGCAATGAAGTCGCAGGCAATCTCGTGCTGTTTGCCGCCGGCGCGATAGCTCACGCGGGGCCGATCGCCGGAAATGTCGTGCAGACTCACGTCCTGGGCGGAATAGATGCTTGGCACATCCGCCGCGGCGCGGCCGTCCATGAGATCTTTGGTAATTTCGGTCTGGCCGTAGACCATCACCGTCTTGCCGGTCAGCTCTTTGAACGAGAGACGGTGACGTGTGCCGTCAACGCAAATCTGCACGCCCTCGTGGACGAGTCCGTCGGCGTGCATCCGCGCGCCGACGCCGGCCTCGTCCAAGAGATCCATTGTGACCTGTTCGATGACGCCGGCGCGCACGCGGCCCAGCACATGCTCCGCGGTCTGCCGTTCAAGGATGATGTTGGCAATGCCGTGTTTGTGCAGCAGCTGCCCCAGCAATAGCCCGGCGGGACCGGCACCAATAATGACGACTTGCGTTCTCATAAACGAATGGTTGCGTTACGCGACGATGCGGGATCTGAGCTCCGCCAAACTAGCACACGAGCAGGTTCCCGGAAGTTAGATCGTACTTTCGCCACCTTTGGACGAGCAGGTGTGGGCGCACTGCTTCCGTCGGCGCCCTGCGTTGCATTCAAGCCGCCCTTATCTCGTCAGCGGAGTTCGCAGCGCGTAACAACACTCGTCAATCTTGGGAAATAGATATGCGAATTGTCCACTTTGCCGGTACACTCGTATTGCTGTCGGGCTTGTTCTTCGGTCATCTCAATAATGCAGCCGCCCAGGGCAGCGACGCCGTCCGCCAGGCATGCACCCCGGACGCCATGCGGCTTTGTTCCGATGTTATCCCGGACGTGCCGAAGGTGACCGCCTGCATGAAGGCTAAATCGTCCCAGCTGAGCGACGCTTGCCGCGTGGCGATGCGCGGCGAGGGAGGCGGCAAGCGCACCCGGCGCTATCATGGGCATTATCACCACTATCACCATCATCATCATTGAGGTTGCTTCGGCTCGGTAGGCCTGCGACCGGGCGTCGCGATTGCAAGCAGCCGCTTGAGCGGCCGCGCCGGAAGGTGCCATTGTGCCGCGGAGGCGCAGGCGGCCGGCGCAGATCGGCGATTGGCGGGGTGAGGACATGCGTCGGGCCAGGCGGTTCGGCAGCCAGCGCGCTGTGCGATGTCTCGCCTTGCTGGCGCTGGCGGTGAGCCTGGCGACCGCAGTTCTTGTTGAGACGCGGGCGCAACCCTTGCCCGGCGAAGACGTCGCGGTATTAGCAGCCGACATGGCG
>DASZCJ010000099.1:0-1964 GCA_035943155.1 Xanthobacteraceae bacterium
CTTCGGGTCGTCTCATGCATCGATTCGCTAGAATCGCGTTCAACTTGGCGCGGATTGGCCATTCCATCCTCTCCATTGCAAGGGGTTTGTGTCGCCTCAGATTTGAAAAGATATAATCCTAGCTATTTTCGTTTCCAGATAAATGTTTCCGCGCCACCATTGTGTCATCGCATTCAACAATACCAAGTTGGTAAATTTGGAACGCGGCGCGAAATTGTCATGCAAGCTCAATACGTGGCGGCGAAGCAGAGCGAACCATTTCCGATGAAACTTTCCAGCCGGCCCGGTGCGGCGCAATGCCGCGAATCTTTAGCGCGCACACCGCTGCGCACCGACCGAGTTAAAGCAGAATCTCGGCGCGAGTTTTGCAAAGTTCCTTTAGCAAAGTCTCTTTGATTTAAGCGTCGCCGGATGCCACCGTGGCGCGAGACGACTTACTGGCCTTATAGCCACGATACGGTTTGCACTTGCCACCTTGGATCGGATAGCGGGGCGGACAACCGTTCCAGGTGCGCCATCCGCCGCCGACGGGACCTCGATAGGGCTGACAGACGCCGCCTTGCACCGTATAGCCCGGCGGGCAGCCGTTCCAACTTCGCCAGCCATTGCCGTAGCCATAGCCATGGCCGTAGAGCGGCGGCGGACCACGGGTAATAGTATTGTGCGTTGACTACGCTGTGCAGCCGATGGCTGCAGCGCCGATCAGGCCGGCCACCAAAACGATTCTTATTCCTTTGCGCATCCCAAAGCTCCCCCGGTTCTCTACGCCGCAGCTTAGCATGCAAAGGCCGATCCTTGGCGGCGAGCGCGTTAGCTTTTCAACGGCGGAAAGTCGCGCGAAAAAACAGGGTGTTTTAGAAATTCCTTGGGATCGTAGCGCCAGAACTGACTGACGTCGGGATAACTTTTGACCGTCGTGTTGATCAGCTTGCCGCTCTTTTTGTCCACTCTGCGAATATAGGCCGTGAAAGTGAGATTGCCGTATTCGTCAAATCTCACCGGTCCACGCGGGGTCTCGGCCAGCGAAACCCGCTTGATCGCAGCGATTAATTTGTCGGCATCGGTGTCGCCGTCGGTCGCCTGGAGTGCTGCTTCCAAGATCTGCCCATTGACGTACAGCGCCGCCGCGTAGAAGCCGATCGGAACATCAGCTCCGAAATACTGCTGCATCGAGGCAATGAAGCGATGGTTTGCATCGGTGGCCAGATCGAGCGTGTACGGGATTGAATTTACGAGCCCGATCGCCTCATCGCCAAAGTTGCGTATGATGCTGTCATCGGCCACGGTCGATCCACCGAGCAGCGGCAGAGTGAGCCCTTGATCGCGATATTGCTTGATGAACTTGAGAGGATTAGCGCCGGCATAGACAAGCACCACGACGTCGGCCTCTTTCGGATCGATTTGCGCCAGGTATGGCACGTAGTCCGGCGTATTAAAGGGCGACCATAGCTTCTTGACGAGCTTGCCGCCGCTGTCCTCAAAAACCGATTGGAAGCCGCCGACCTGCTCGTAACCAAATGCAAAGTCATCGCCGGCGGTGATCGCGGCCTTAAGCTTCATTTCTTTGCTGGCATAGTCGGCTAGAGGCACTGCGCCGAACTGTCGGAGGTCCGCACCTGGTACGGGTCGCGATGCCGCTGCGTCAGATCCTCGGCGCCGCCGAAGCCCATGGTTGGCATCTTATGCTCGCCGAGATAGTCCTTGATCGCGAGCCATTCGAAAGCGGCGAGCGGTCCCATGATGAGATCGACTTTATCGCGCTCGACCAATTCGATTGCTTTAGATTTGGCGGTTGCCGGCACGCCCGCGGTATCGGCGACGAGAAGTTCGATCTTGCGACCGGCCAACGTGAAGTTCTTGTCTTTGAGGAAGCACGTGATCCCTTCCTCAAGATGAACGCCTCCGGCGGCGAGCCCGCCGGTTTTTACTGTCATGAGCCCGATCTTGACCGGCCTTTGCTGCGC
>DASZCJ010000100.1:0-7493 GCA_035943155.1 Xanthobacteraceae bacterium
GTACTGTTGCGGATGATTTCGGAAAGCCATCACGTTGCCGCCAAGGTGATCGCCACGGTCGACGATCTCGAGCGCATTGCCGCCGACGATCGCGCCGACGTGCCGGCGCTCACCGGCTGGCGACGCGAGCTATTTGGCGAAAAAGCGCTGGCGCTCAAGCACGGCAGGCTCGCGCTCGCGATCGAAAACGGCCGCGTCACGGTGGTCGAGCGGTAAAGGCGGCGCGTCCAAATAGGCGGCAACCGTTGCGCGGTTTTATTTATCGACACCTATTGTGCTTTACGGCCGGGCGCCCCAGGTCATTTAACGGGCAAGCCTCGGCTTGCCTGGGAGGTGCCGCTTAAGCGGAGACGTACCGGAATCTCCGCCGAAATCTCCGCCGAACTCTCCGCGGAACTTTCGGTCCTTGTCAGTTAGCATCCCCGTTGCCGTCGGTAGGCGCAAAATAAGAAACCAAACTTTAGCAGCTGTCGTGGGTGCCCGCTGGTACGGGCATTACGCGCATTCGTTCACTGCAGAGAGGGGCGCCCATACGTTTGGATTCGCAACCACAACGAAGGGATATCGAACATGCCCATGATCACCACAAAAGACGGCGTCCAGATTTATTACAAGGACTGGGGTAAAGGTCAGCCCATCGTGTTCAGCCACGGCTGGCCGCTCTCGGCCGACGACTGGGACGCGCAGATGCTGTTCTTCCTCAATCGCGGCTATCGCGTCATCGCCCACGACCGCCGCGGCCATGGCCGATCCAGCCAGACAGCCGATGGCCATGACATGGATCACTATGCCGATGACCTGGCTGCGCTCACCGCGCATCTCGATCTGAAAAACGCCATTCACGTCGGCCATTCCACCGGCGGCGGCGAAGTGGTGCACTATCTGGGACGGCACGGCGAAAGCCGCGTGGCGACTGCCGCCATCATCAGTGCGGTGCCGCCGCTGATGCTGAAAACGGCGGCCAATCCCAAGGGTCTCCCCAAGGAAGTGTTTGACGGACTTCAGGCGCAACTCGCAGCCAATCGTTCGCAATTCTATCGCGACATCGCGTCAGGCCCCTTCTATGGCTACAATCGGCCTAGCGCAAAAGCTTCGGAGGCCGTCATCGCAAACTGGTGGCGGCAAGGTATGATGGGCGGCGCCAAGGCGCATTACGACGGCATCGTCGCCTTCTCACAGACCGATTTCACCGAGGATCTCAAGAAGGTCACCGTGCCGGTGCTGGTGATGCACAGCGAAGACGATCAGATCGTTCCCTACGTTGCCGCCGGACCGTTGTCGGCAAAGCTGTTGAAGAACGGAACGTTCAAGAGCTACAAGGACTTTCCGCACGGCATGCCCAACACGCAAGCGGAAACAATCAACGCCGACCTGTTGATGTTCCTTCAAGCGAAGTCGAGCAAACCGGCGGTCGCCGCCTAGGCGCAGGCCCGCGGCTTAGGGCGCCAAAGATCATGGCGGCGAATTCTGCCGCCATGATCACCAGGCCACGCCACAATAGCGAGGAGTGTCATGATACTCGGAATGTCGATTCCGGAATTCACTCTCTTGCATGTCGTTATTACATTGATCGCCATCGGCAGTGGTTTGATCGCCGTTGGCGGAATGTTCGCTTCGCACAGGTTGCCCGGTACCAGCGCACTTTTTTTATTCACGACAGTCCTAACAAGCGTGACGGGATTTCTGTTTCCGATTCACGGCTTCACGCCCGCATTGGGCGTCGGGATCGTGTCCTGTGTGATCCTGCTGGTCGCGCTGTTTGCGTATTACGGCAGGCGCCTGATCGGCGCATGGCGCTGGATCTATGTAGTTACTGCAATTGCAGCGCTCTACTTGAATGTTTTTGTTTTAGTGGTGCAGAGCTTCGTAAAGGTGGCGGCGCTCAACGCGCTGGCGCCAACCCAGTCCGAGCCGCCTTTCATGATTGCCCAGTTGGCCGTATTGGCGATCTTTATCGTAATCGGTCTTATCGCTGCGGTTACGTTTCGGCCGGCAACATACAAAATGATTCCGTAACTGCCCCGCCCAAGGTGACGGTCGCCCGTAGTGGTCATTCGGGAAATAAATCAAAGTGCAAGCTAATTGCGCGGCTTTTTGTCACGAAGCTCACTGGCAGCCCGGCGGACGACCGCTGTCAAGGATGGCATCGTGTATGGCTTTGGCAGCCAAGCCAATGGGGCAGCAGGTTCGGCGCGCCGGCGGACCTCGCGATCCAAATGTGCCGTGGCGAAAACACAACGGATACCGTGTGAACGAAACAATTCAAGCGCTGTATCGACACCGTTGCGATCGCCGGCAAGTCGGATGTCCACTACGGCCAGGTCCGGGGGCCGCGCGAGCGCCAGTTCAAGCGCCTGCTCCCCCGTCCTCGCCACGCCGGTGACGTCAAATCCAGCGTCCGTCAATGCGGCTTCCATCTGGGTTGCGATCAGAACGTCGTCCTCGACGATGAGGATACGGTCAGGACTGCCCAGTCTCCCGGCCGACCCACTGCGTTCGTCGGGGGCAAACAGGAAATTCCACCAACGAGACGACCATGATTGGAGCTCGTGCAAAGCATTACGTGAGGTATCGCCCCGCACTGAAACCACCCCTAGGTAAATCGCAAGCTGCAACGGCTGAAAGGCTTTTTGGTCACCTCAAATTGACCTTGCAGTTGACGCGCAAGCAATTGAACGAGCTTTAGTCCGGACGATCGTTCGCCGATTGACTCCAGATCGAATCCCGGACCGTTATCCTCAACGTAGAGAACGAAGCCGCCGTCACCATTCTTCAATCCGACCCGAATGAGATTTTCTCCCTCGTCCTCGCATCCATACTTAGCGGCATTGGTCAACAACTCGTTCAAGATCAGCGCGAGCGGCATCGCATTGTCGTTGTCAAGTTCGCAAGAGGCGGCTTCGCGAATTATTTTTACGTTCGGAAGGAAGCTCTGCTGTGCCGCGTGGCAGACGGATTCGAGGAATTCGTCAATGCTGAATCGCGTTGCGGCGCTCGTGCCGTATAACACCCGCTGGGCGGCCGCCATGGCTGAAATTCGACTAGCGGCGTCATCGAGAACTTTCCTTGCTTCGCGATTTTGCGTCTGCCGCATCGCCGTATAGAGCAGGGATTGCAGCGTCTGCATGTTATTTTTGACGCGGTGGTTCAACTCGCGCAGCAGTAAGCGTTGCTGCGTCTCCGCCTGCTTACGCTCGCTGATGTCAATCAGCATGTTGATCGCGCCGACGAGATTACCGTTGGCATCGTGCAACGGCGTTGGGAAGGGGATGAACGGGATGCGTGTGCCGTCAGGCCGCTCGGCCACCGCTTCCTTGCCCCTGACCGGCCGGCCCTCCTTCAGCGCGATCGCCATTGGACACTGGTCGTGTGGCAGTGGGGTTCCATCCGGCCAGTATAATTTCCAGGTCACGCACCATTCGTCAGTGCCGAGGGTCGGCCGGCGTCCGGCAAGCTCCACTGCTGCTTCATTGTAATAAGTGATCTTGCCGGCGGCGTCGGTCGTATAGATGGCCGCCGGGATCGCGGCGAGCAGGTCCTGCAAACGACGTTCGCTGTCGCGCAATGCCGCGTCAGCATGCCTGCGCTCGGTGATGTCGCGCGCAATTTTTGATGCGCCTATCACTCGTCCGCTTTGGTCCTTCACCGGCGAGACTGTCAGCGAAATATCCAAAAGCCTGCCATCCTTGTGCCGCCGTACGGTCTCGTAGTGATCGATCTGCTCACCTTTTCGGATGCGGGCCAGAATGCCCGGCTCCTCGTTGACGCGATCCGGCGGCATCAAGATGGTCACTGGTTTGCCGATAATCTCTTCGGCCTTGTAACCGAAGATGCGCTCGGCACCGCGATTCCAGGTCGTGATGATGCCGTTGAGATCCTTGCTAACGATGGCATCATCTGAAGATTCAACGATGGATGCGAGTTTTTGCCTCACTTCTTCGGCGTGCTTTCGTTCAAGCCCGAAGATCAGTTGGCGACCGATGGTGAGGCCGGCCTCGACTTCGACCTCGGCGAAGACGTGGGGTGCATCGTGATAGGCCATGAATTTGCCGATGAGCCTGCCGTTCTCCTTAAGCGGGATAAAGGCCAAGGCACCGATACCCTCCGCATGAACCGCCCGCTTGAGCGACTCCGGCAGGTCGGCGCGGTTGATATCATCGATACAAAGGGGCTGGACGTCTTTGTTGTTGGGCTTCCAAGGCGAATGGCCGTCGACGGCTCGGCGATAGGTTTCTGACAATCCGCGCGAAGCGACAAACCGCATGACTCCCATGTCATCGAACAGCAGGATCGCGGCGCGCTCGCAATGCATCGCCCGAATTATTGCGGACATGGCGAGTTCATAGAGCTCGCTTATCGACGCGGCGTATTGCAGCCGCTCGGTGAACTCAAATAGTGCAGCGTTCTGCTCGCTCCGCCGTCCCACCGCTTCGGCCGCATCGTGCATGGCCGTGATTTCGTGGAAGCAAGTGATCGCCCCCACCAGACGGCCCTTCGCGTCCTTTAGAATGTCGACGTGCGCCATGGCCCAAACGCAGGAACCATCCGGGCGTTCGAACCGCCCTTCGGCACCGTGGATTGGAATACCGGTGCGCAGCACAACTGCTGTTGGCGTTTCGTGCCGGGCAACCTGCCGACCATTGACGTGGAACTTGAAGGAACCGCAGTATTTTTCGGAATCGTCGCCAAGCCGCGGGGTCCGTCCCCAGATCTGAACAGCGCGGTTGTTGAACCAAAGGAGGCGGCCCTGGGCGTCACAGGCATAGATCGCCATCGGCATACTTTCCAGAATCTCGGGAGGTTCATCGAGCCTCGCCGCGCCGCAACCCAGCCCAAACATGCCCCACACCCGATCGG
The DNA here is from genome assembly GCA_035943155.1 of Xanthobacteraceae bacterium. GTDB lineage: Bacteria > Pseudomonadota > Alphaproteobacteria > Rhizobiales > Xanthobacteraceae > BOG-931. Next base: position 4,858 of record DASZCJ010000100.1, read on the forward strand.
AGGCGACTTCTTCGATGCTCATCGCTTATTCCCAACCACCGCTTTGACTGAGGTCGAGTGCGACCCACAAAGGGACGCGCCCAATGACCAGGGGCGACATCCTAACAATCGCTAGAGTTTGAAAGGTTTCCCGAACGGCTATAACTGCAGCCATAAATCCGCGCTCCCCCATTGCATGCCAAAACGCGGATGGAACTTTTTGGTTCCATTTCGGCTATATTTCTGCACAGGATTATGGGGGCGACCGGCCGTAGAATCTCACCCCATCAGCATCACCGGCTCGCGGCCGATCAGGCGCGCGAGCGAGCGCAGCCGGTTGAGCACGCGGTCGCCGGCGAGCGCCGCGAATTCGTCAGGCAGCCGCAGCGCCAGACGGTGGCGCTCGATCGCAAGCGGTGTCTCCTTAAGAACGCCGGGCATCGCTGCCGAAACGACATAAGCGAGCCGCAACGCCGCGCCCAGCACGCGCGCCCGGTCGAGGAGCCGCGTCGAGACAAGCTCGCGCAGCCGCGGCGAAAGTTCGTCGTCCATCACCAGGCCGACATGGCGGAAGAACACCGCCAGCGCGAGATAAGCGCGACCCTGATGATCGATGCCGGAAAAACCGCCATGCGCGATAATGTTGAGCGATTGCTCGCCGCGGTAATCGGGATGCGCCCGCCAGCCGATGTCAGCCATCAGGCATGCCGCATGGCGGAGCCGGCGCTCCTCGCCGGTTTCCTCAAGGCCGGAAGTCGCCATGAAACGGTCGGTCCAAGCGATCAGCTCTTCGCCATGGCGCGGCGAGCGCGAACGCAATTGGTTGAGATGCCGCGCCGCCTCGATCAGCGCGTCCTTCTCCTTGTCCTTCCTCTTGAGCAGCGAGTAGAGCAGGCCCTCGCGGATGCCGAGTGCGGAAAATACCACCTGGCGCGGCTTGCCGACGCGCAGAATATATTCGAGCACCAGCGCCGCGTAGGGCAACAACGGCCGGCGCGCGCTATTCACCACTTCGATATTGGCGAGCGTGTCGACGTCGACCCGATGCACGAGGCGTGCGAATTCGAGCGCCTCGTCGGTGCGGATCGCATAACCGTGCATGACATGCAGCGGGTAGCCGGTTTGCCACATGTGCAGCCGGGCGAACGAACGCCAGGTGCCGCCGACCGCATAGAAAGTGCGGTCTTCGCAAGCCTTGAGGACCGGCAGACCGCCGAGCGACTTCTTGACGAACTTCTCGGCTTTCTTGATCGATTTTGCCGAGATATCGGTAAGGGCAAGGCCGCCCAGCGGACGGGTCAACCCGTGACGCGCATGCATGCCGCGCACATCGACCAGTTCGAGCGAGCCGCCGCCGAGATCGCCGACCACGCCATCGGCGCGATGCACGCCCGAAATCACGCCGAGCGCGGTGAGCTCGGCCTCGCGTCCGCCGGGCAGCACTTCGATGTCGGCGCCGATGGTGCGCTCGGCGAGCTTGATGAATGGCGCGCCATTCTTGGCATCGCGCACCGCCGCGGTGGCGATGGCGAAGGTTTCCCCGACGTGCATTGTTTCGCACAGCGCGCGAAAACGTTTGAGCGTCGCGAGCGCGTGCTGAACCGAGTCGGCGGCGAGCAATCGTGTCGATTGCACCTCGCGACCAAGCCCGCACAGGGCTTTTTCGTTGAACAGCTCGGTCGGACTGCGCGTCAGCCCCTCGTAGACAACGAGACGTACCGAATTCGAACCGATGTCGACGACGGCAATCGGCGGACCGTGATCGAGACGTCCTTGGGCATCGGAGTTGGCGCGTGGCATGGAATCAAATGACCGAAAGGGCCGCCAACCTACGCGATTCGCGCGGGCGTCACATGCGTTCCGGCCGGTGGCGCAAACGCGGGATAGAATCCTTGGGCGACTTGCCGCGACCGGACAGGCTCGGATTAGTCATGAAATAGGTCGTGGAGTTGAAGTTCTCCTCGCCCTGGCCCGGCACGATGCGCGAGGACGAGCCGTCGCCGTGCAGCTGCCAGCTTTGCTGGTTATCCTTGAAATTGGCGACCATGATCTGATCGAGCACCTGTTCGTGCACGGTCGGATTAAGAATCGGGCACAGCACTTCGACGCGGCGGTCGAGATTGCGCGGCATCATGTCGGCCGACGAAATGTACACGGCCGCTTTCGCATGCGGCAGGCCATGGCCGGCGCCGAAGCAATAGATGCGGCCGTGTTCGAGGAAGCGGCCGACGATCGATTTGACGCGGATGTTCTCGGACAGCCCAGGAACGCCCGGCCGCAGGCAGCAGATACCACGCACCACGAGATCGATCGGTACTCCGGCATTCGAAGCGTCATACAGCGCATCGATGATGTCAGGATCGACCAGCGAGTTCATCTTCATCCAGATCGCAGCCGGTCGGCCGGCTTTGGCATGCGCGATTTCCTCGTCGATATGCTCATGAATGCGCTTGCGCAGCGACAATGGCGAAACCGCCATGCGCTCGAGCTCGGCCGGCTCGGCGTAACCGGTGACAAAGTTGAAAACGCGGCTGACGTCGCGCGCGATGATCGGATCGCAGGTGAAGAACGAAAGGTCGGTATAGATGCGCGCGGTGACCGGATGATAATTGCCGGTGCCGACGTGAACATAGGAGGCAAGCGAAGCGCCCTCGCGC
>DASZCJ010000101.1:0-2512 GCA_035943155.1 Xanthobacteraceae bacterium
GCGCAGATTTCGGAGCAGTCGTTCGTCGAGTCGAACTTCGAGGGAACGATCAAGATCAAGAACATGAACGTCGCCCGCAATTCGGACGGCGATCTGATCGCGATGAATCGCAACCTGATCGTGGCCGTGCTCGATCCCGACGGGACCGAGCGCGCGGTGCATCGCATTCCCTATGGCGCGCGGCTTAAGGTGGCTGACGGCGACCACATCATGCGCGGCCAGCGCATTGCCGAGTGGGATCCGTATACCCGTCCGATCCTGACCGAAGTCGAAGGCACGATCGGCTTTGAGGATCTGGTCGAAGGTCAGTCCATGACCGAGACCCTCGACGAATCCACCGGCATCGCCAAACGCGTGGTCATCGATTGGCGCTCGGGTTCAGCCCGCGGCCAGCAGGACCTCCGCCCGGCGCTCGTGATCAAGGGCAAGGATGGTAAGATCCTCAAACTGAGCCGCGGCGGCGAGGCCCGCTACATGCTGGCCGTCGACGCGATCATCTCGGTCGATCCGGGCACGCATGTGAAATCGGCCGACGTCATCGCCCGCATTCCGACGGAAAGCGCCAAGACGCGCGACATCACCGGCGGTTTGCCGCGCGTTGCCGAGCTGTTCGAGGCGCGCCGGCCGAAGGAATCCGCTGTTATCGCGGAAATCTCCGGCACGGTCCGCTTCGGCCGCGACTACAAGAACAAGCGGCGCATCGCCATCGAGCCGGCGGAGAAGGATGAGCAGCCCAGGGAGTATCTCGTTGCCAAGGGCAAGCACATTCACTTGCAGGACGGTGACGTGATCGAGAAGGGTGACTTCATCGTCGAAGGCAACCCGGCGCCGCATGACATCCTGGCGATCAAAGGGGTCGAGGAGCTCGCCGGCTATCTCGTCAACGAGATCCAGGACGTCTATCGCCTGCAGGGTGTGAGCATTAACGACAAGCACATTGAAGTGATCGTGCGTCAGATGCTGCAGAAGGTCGAAATCGACGAATCCGGCGAGACCGACCTGATCCAGGGCGAACAGGTCGACAAGATCGAGTTCGACGAGGTCAATGCGCGGGTGGTCGCCGAAGGTAAGAAGCCGGCCACCGCGCACCCGGTGCTCCTTGGCATCACCAAGGCGTCGCTGCAGACCCGCTCGTTCATCTCGGCGGCGTCGTTCCAGGAGACGACGCGCGTGCTCACCGAGGCTGCGGTCAACGGCAAGGCTGACACGCTCGACGGGCTTAAGGAGAACGTCATCGTCGGTCGGCTGATCCCGGCGGGAACCGGCGCGATGATGAACAAGATCCGCGAAGTCGCGATCAAGCGCGATGCGCTCATTCTCGCCGAACGCGAGAAGGAGGCTGCGGTGAAAGCCGAGGCGGCCGCAGAACCGGCGGCCTTGCCTGCGGCGGAATAATCCCCGCTGAACGCTACGAGTTGAAGGGCCGCCGCTTTGGCGGCCCTTTCTTTTTGATTTTCCGCATACGCCGCCGCGTGCAACGGTGTGCCGCTGAAAGATCGTGAAAATCGAAGAGTGATGTCGGCACCAAGCACAATCAAAATCCTCAGCGGCGGCGCCATGCGACCGCTGATGGCTGAACTCGTGCCGCGCTTCGAGCATGCGCATGGCATGACAATCGGCATCGAATTCCGGCTGACCTCGGCGTTGAAGCAGGCGATCGTGGCCGGCGCGGCCTTCGATATTGCCGTTCTGCCGCGGCCGGACCTTAACGATTTGATTGAGCAAGGCGCGATCGCACCCGGCAGCGCCGCGGACATCGCGCGCTCGACCGTGGGTCTCGCGATCCGCTCCGGCGCCCCAAAGCTGGATATCGGCAGTGTTGCCGCTTTGCGCCGCACGCTCTTGCATTGCTTACAGCGACGGACCGAGCGGCGCCTATGTCGCGGCGCTGCTGGCAAAGCTTGGCATTGCCGAGGAAATGGCGCCCAAGACCAAGCTCACCAGCGAAGCGGTAGCCGAGCTTGTCGCCCGCGGCGAGGCCGAACTCGGTATGCAGCAGATCGTCGCCATTCTGCCGGTTAGGGGCGCGGAATTGGTGGGTCCGCTGCCCGCCGAACTGCAAAATGTCATTATCTATGCCGCAGGAGTGTCGTCCGGCGCGCGCCATCTAGCGGCGGCCGAGGACTTCATCGCGTTCACCCGCACGAACGAGGCCAAACGGCTGATGCGGGCCAGCGGGTTGGAGCCGGCATAGCCAGTGGCGGCCCACGTCCCCACTCCATGCGCTCCGCTGGCGGCGGAATGAGCGGAAATGCTTGCGCCATCGCGCTTTTATGCCCATATCGGCTTGACTTGGGACGGTAGCGCCGATACATACCGCCCACTTTTCGGCAGGCGGTGAGCTTCGCCAGTCGGAACGGCCTGCCTGGTCCGCATAAGCTTTTGAAAGTAAGTGCTTTCTAAGCCCCCGGCCGCGGCGTGACGCCTCGACGAAGGAAGCTCAAACGCTGCCTCTGACTTCGGAAAGTCAGATTTTCGGTGCATGACCGCGTTGCCTCGCGGTCCTCTGCCA
>DASZCJ010000102.1:0-3985 GCA_035943155.1 Xanthobacteraceae bacterium
CGGTAGCACGAGCCAGTATAGGCAACGACAAGCCAAGCCGTCTGACTCAATTTCTGCTGATAAATCAATACTGACTGATACAGTACAAAACGCGTTCAGACGGCGGAAACCGCATTACGAATGCGTTGCTCTACCGGCTGAGCTACCGCGGCGTTCCGGCAGAAAGGCGTAGTAATACCCGAAAATTGTAAACGCAAGGCGGCGGGTCTTTATTTCGCCCCGGCCTCCGCGCGCAGTTTGAAGCGCTGAATCTTGCCGGTCGCCGTCTTCGGCAATTCGCGGCGGAACTCGATCCAGCGCGGATATTTGTAGACCGCGAGCTTTTGCCGGCATTCGTCCTGCAGCTTTTGCGCCAATGCATCGTTCGCCTGGTCCGGCGATTTGAGCACGACGAAGGCTTTCGGCTTGATCAGCTTGTCGGTGTCCGGCCAGCCGACCACGGCGGCTTCGAGCACGTCGGGATGGCTTTGCAGGACGCCTTCGACCTCGAAGGGCGAGACATACATGCCGGAGACTTTCAGCATGTCGTCGCGCCGGCCGCAGTAGACGAAGTAGCCGTCGTCGTCCTGGACGTATTTGTCGCCGGACCGCGTCCATTCACCGACGAAGGTGGCGCGCGACTGCGCGCGATTGTTCCAGTACATCATCGCGCTGGTCGGGCCGCGCACTTGCAGTTCGCCCATCTCGCCCGGCGCGTCGATCGCTTTGCCGTCGTCATCGATCAGGCGGATATCGTAGCCCGGCACCGGTATGCCGCTGGTGCCGTATTTCACGTCGCCCGGGCGGTTGCTCAAGAAAATGTGCAGCATCTCGGTCGAGCCGAGGCCGTCGAGAATGTCGACGCCGTAGCGTTCGCTCCAGCGCCGGCCGATATCGGGCGGCAGCGCTTCGCCGGCGGAGACACAGCAACGGATTTTCAGCGCCGCGCGCGCCGGCGCAGCCGGGCTTGCCAGGAACAAGGCATAGAATGTCGGCACCGCATAGAAGATCGTCACGCCGTGTTTCTTGAGGAGATCGGCGACAGCTTCTGGCGTGGGCCGTGCCGGCAACAGCACCGTTGTCGCGCCGGCCGACATTGGAAAGGTCAGCGCATTGCCGAGCCCATAGGCGAAGAACAGCTTCGCCACCGAATAGCAAATGTCATCCTCGCGGATGCCGAGGATCGGCCGCGCATAAAGCTCGTCGGTGAGTTTCAGATCGGCGTGGCTATGCACGGCGCCCTTAGGCCGGCCGGTCGAGCCCGACGTGTAAAGCCAGAAGCACATGTCATCGCATGTAGTCGGCGCCGTCACCGCTTTGTCATCGGCCGCGGCGAGGAGATCGGCGAAGCGGCGATGGCCATGCGCGTTCTCGCCAGAGACAATGACATGCGTGAGGTTTTTTGCTGCGGCGATCGCGCGCTCGAATTTCGGCAACAATTCTTCGGACACCACAAGCGCGCGGGCGCGGCTGTCCTCGAGCATGAAGCGGTAATCGTCCTCGGTCATCAGCGTGTTGACCGGAACGGCGACCACGCCGGCCTTGATCGCGCCGAGAAAGGTGGTCGGCCAATCGATGGTGTCGAGCAGGCAGATCAGCACGCGCTCTTCGCCGCGGACGCCGAGCGCGCGCAGCAGGTGACCGAAGCGCTCGACCCGCTCGGCAAGATCGGCATAGCTGTATTTGCCGCGATGATCGATGAAGGCGATCTTGCCGCCGCGTCCGGCGTCGAGATTGCGCTTGAGAATGTCGGCGGCGAAATTGTAATCGCGCGGCACCGTGGGGGTGTTGACTGCCGCGCTTGCCGCCGCGCTGGACTGAACGATTTTCATCCTTGTTGTTTCCTCGCGCGACAGCTGCGGCTTGCACGAATGGCACACCTTTCACTCTATATATGCCGATGGTGCAATGGGCCGCAATCCGTTAGTAAATTGTCATGCCCGGCCTTGTGCCGGGCATCCACGTCTTTAAAAGGTTGCAGCATTCAAGTTGTGGATGGCCGGGACGAGCCCGGCCATGACGCGTGTAGGTGCAAGATGATGTTCAGCCGCGATCGCATTTTGACCACCCATGTCGGCAGCCTGCCGCGCAGCGAGACGCTGAGCGAGCTATTGATCGCTCGCGAGGCGGGCGAGAGCTACGACCGCGCGCAATTCGAAGCGGAAATGGAAAATGCGGTGCGCCATGTGGTCGCCAAGCAGAAGGAGGCCGGCATCGATGTCGGCAATGACGGCGAGCAGCAGCGCGTCGGCTTCCAAACCTATGTGCCAGCGCGCATGTCCGGCTTTGCCGGCGAATCCAAGCGCCAGCGCGGCCGCGAGTTCGAGGAATTTCCCGAACTGATGCGCTATTTGCAGCATCGCTTCCCGCATGTCAGCAAACAGCAGAACGCGCCGGAAGCGCGCGCCGAATTGCATTATCACGACACTTCGGCGATCAGGGCTGAGACTACGCGGTTCAAACGCATCGCCGCCGAAGGCCGGCCCTTTACCGAAATGTTCATGACCGCGCCGTCGCCGGGCATCATCGCCTCGACCATGCTCAACGCCTTTTATCCGTCGCAGAAGGATTATCTTGCGGCGATCGCGCGCGAGATGAAAAACGAGTATCGCGCGATTGCCGACGCCGGCCTTATCCTGCAAATCGACGCGCCCGACCTCGCCATGGATCGCACTATGTTTTACCGCAACCAGAGCGATGCCGAATTCGCCAAGACCTGCGAACTGCATGTCGCCATGATCAACCGCGGCATCGACGGTATCCCGCGCGAGCGCGTGCGGCTGCATATCTGTTACGGCAATTGGGAAGGCCCGCACATCCACGACATCGCGCTGGAGAAAATCCTGCCGGCGCTGTACCAGGCCAAGGTCGGCGCGCTGTCGATCGAATTTTCCAATCCACGCCACGCCCACGAATATGCCGCGCTCAAGCGCGTGCCGTTTCCCAAAGACATGATCCTCATTCCCGGCGTGGTCGAGACCACCAGCAATTTCGTCGAGCATCCCGAGGTGGTGGCGCGCCGCATCGAGGAAGCCGTCGCCGCGGTCGGCGACCGCGAGCGCGTCATCGCGTCGAGCGATTGCGGCTTCGGCACCTTCACGCGGCGCGAATGGGTGATCGAGCCGGTGGTCTGGCTCAAGCTCAAATCGATCCGCGACGGCGCCGATATTGCCTCGGCGCGGCTTTGGGGTAAGAAGAGCGCGGCTTGATGTTACCGTTACCCTGAGGTGCGAGCGCGGCGAGCCTCGAAGGGCGACGGCCCGAGTGCCTCGGCCGTATCCTTCGAGGGCCGCTCCGCGGCCACCTCAGGATGACGGATCGAAAGTATACATTATCCAATTCTCCCGCAGCATAGGACCATCACCGTGATCGATCTTTACACTTGGACGACGCCGAACGGCCGCAAGGCCTCCATCGCACTTGAAGAGTTTGGCCTGCCCTATACCGCGCATGCGGTCGACATCAGCAAGGACGAACAATTTAAGCCGGAATTTCTGAAAATCAGCCCGAACAACCGCATTCCCGCGATCGTCGATCGCGATAATAATATGAGCCTGATGGAATCCGGCGCGATCCTGATCTATCTCGCCGACAAGACCGGCAAGCTCCTGCCCACGAGCGGCGAGGCGCGCTACCGCACCATCGAATGGCTGATGTGGCAGATGGGCGGCCCGGGGCCGATGTTCGGCCAGGTCCATCACTTCGTGAAATACAACAAGGGCAAGGCGCCCTATGCCGAGGAGCGTTATCTGAAAGAGGCGCACCGGCTCTACGGCGTGCTCGATAAACGGCTCGCCGACCACAAATACGTCGCCGACGATTATTCGATCGCCGACATCGCCATCTGGCCGTGGGTGTCGCGCTTCGAATGGCAGACGGTCGATCTCAATCAATATCCAAACGTCAGGCGCTGGTACGTCGCCATCGCCAAGCGCCCGGCCGTGCAGAAAGGCTACAAGGTGCCGAAGGACGTCGGCGACGTACCGATGCCTGCGTAGTGCAGACG
>DASZCJ010000103.1:0-2006 GCA_035943155.1 Xanthobacteraceae bacterium
CGAATTGGCAGCCGACCCTGCAGCTCGGGCAACAGATCGGACGGCTTGGAAATGTGGAAGGCGCCCGAAGCGATGAACAGGATATGGTCGGTCTTCACCGAGCCGTGCTTGGTGGCGACGGTGGTGCCTTCGATCAATGGCAGTAGATCGCGCTGCACGCCTTCACGCGACACATCGGCGCCAATGCGGCCGTCGCGCGCGCAAATCTTGTCAATCTCGTCGAGGAACACGATGCCGTTATTTTCGACGACCTTGATCGCCTCTTGCGTCAATTGCTCGGTGTCCAACAGCTTGTCGGATTCCTCATTGATCAAGATCTCGTAGGAATCTGTGACGGTCACACGCCGCGTTTTGGTCCGGGCGCCGCCGAGCTTGCCGAAAATATCGCCGATCGAGATTGCGCCCATCTGCGCGCCAGGCATGCCCGGAATGTCGAACAGCGGCAAACCGCCGCCGCCGGATTGTACTTCGATATCGATTTCCTTATCGTTTAGCTCGCCGGCGCGCAGCTTCTTGCGGAAGGCTTCTTTGGTCGAAGCACTGGCATTCGCTCCAACCAAGGCATCGAGCACGCGATCCTCTGCGGCTTGCTGGGCGCGCGCTTGCACATCTTTGCGCTTTCTTTCCCGCGTCAAAGTGATGGCGATCTCGACCAGATCACGCACGATCTGTTCGACATCGCGCCCGACATAGCCGACCTCGGTGAATTTGGTCGCCTCAACCTTGAGAAACGGCGCGCCGGCGAGCCTGGCGAGGCGGCGGGAAATTTCTGTCTTACCCACTCCCGTCGGCCCAATCATCAAAATGTTTTTCGGCAACACTTCTTACCGCAGCCGCTCGTCGAGCTGCAGGCGGCGCCAGCGATTGCGCAGCGCGATCGCGACAGCGCGTTTGGCAGCCGCTTGCCCGACAATGAAACGGTCGAGCTCGGAGACGATCTCGCGCGGTGAAAAATCGGTCACGCCTTCAAAGTCTCTACGGTCACATTGCGATTGGTGTAAACGCAAATTTCGGCGGCAACGTCGAGCGCACGGCGTACGATTCCTTCCGCATCAAGCGGCCCATCCAGCAAAGCGCGCGCGGCGGCAAGCGCGTAATTACCGCCGGAGCCGATCCCAACCACGCCGGCCTCCGGCTCCAGGACGTCGCCGGTGCCGGTGAGAACCAACGATACGTCCTTATCGGCGACGATCATCATCGCTTCGAGCCGTCGCAGATAACGATCGATGCGCCAGTCCTTGGCAAGCTCGACCGCGGCGCGCGTCAGTTGACCGGGATACTGCTCGAGCTTGGATTCGAGCCTCTCGAACAAAGTGAAGGCATCGGCAGTGGCGCCGGCAAAACCGCCGATCACGGCGCCGCCGCCAAGCCGGCGCACCTTCTTGGCGTTGGCCTTGATAATGGTCTGCCCGACGGAGACCTGTCCGTCGCCGCCGATCGCGACCACCCCGTCCTTACGGACCGTCAGGATAGTCGTGCCGTGCCATGTGCTGCCGTGCCATGGGCCGGCTTGGCCCGTTTCTGACGATGACATAGCTGGATAAAGGATAAACCGGGTTCGACGGCCTGGACTGGAAAGCCTCTACTTAAAGCATGATTTAAGAGTTGACCGCCGCCAATGCAAATGCGCGATGTCACCATTGGCGAGCAGGCGGCGGCCCTGATAAAAGGCCCGCAATCGAGGCCGAATAGCGACTTGGACAAGCGACCTGGAGAGCAAAATGCGCAAGGGCGCGGTCGCGCGCAAAACCAAGGAAACCGACGTCGAGGTCGCCATCGATCTCGACGGCACCGGCGCGTCGTCGATTGCGACCGGAATCGGATTTCTCGATCACATGCTCGATTTGCTGGCTCGGCATTCGCGCATCGATCTCCACGTCAAAGCCAAGGGCGATCTGCACATCGACCAGCACCACACGACCGAGGACGTCGGCATCGCGCTCGGCCAGGCGTTGAAGCAGGCGCTCGGCGACATGAAAGGCATCTCACGCTACGCCGACGTGCAC
>DASZCJ010000104.1:0-15880 GCA_035943155.1 Xanthobacteraceae bacterium
GATCACCGGGTTGGTGGTCTTGAAGATCGTTTTGATGCCATCGAGACAGCGCTTGGCCAATTTGGCGAATTCCGGCCCGCGGTGATCGATAATCGGCGTATCCATGGCCCGCAGCACGCGGTCGGGCAGCGGTGTCGGCCCCGGAATTTGCAAAAAGTGACGCCCCACGGCGCGCGACGAATTCTGCGGCATTTTCGGTACTCCTTCGGACGGGTAGGCCGAGCACGGATGATTGAAGCCCTGGGCGCGCGTCCGTGGCGCTCGCGGCTTGTCGCGTTGAATAACGAATGCGACATTCCGGTCAAGCCCGAACCTCTGTGATGCATGCTGCGCTGATACGCGCCGGCAATCGGCCGAGGAATTCAAGGAGACATTCTTGCCGGCACGGCTATTGCCCGCGCTCGAAAAAACGCTCGAACGGCGGCTCAAGGCGGAGCAAGCCGGCGACGTTCACTTCGACGCTTTCACCCGCGGCCGCTATGCGACCGACGCGTCGCATTATCAGATCATGCCGGTCGGTATCGTCGCGCCGCGCTCGATCGAGGATGCCGAACGCGCGCTCGCGATTTGCCGCGCCGAGGGCATCGCCGTAACGGCGCGCGGCGGCGGCACCTCGCAGGCCGGCCAGACCGTTAACCATTCGCTGATCCTCGATTGCTCGCAATATCTCAACCGGATCGTCGCAATCGATGCCGCCGGCCGGCGCTGCGTGGTCGAGCCGGGTATCGTCCTCGACGAGCTCAACCGCGCGCTCAAGCCGCACGGCTTGTGGTTTCCGGTCGATATTTCCACGGCGTCGCGCGCCACGATCGGCGGCATGGTCGGCAACAATTCCTGTGGCGCGCGCTCGCTGCGCTATGGCAACACACGCGAAAACGTTGTCTCGATCGACGCCGTCCTCGCCGACGGCACGCGGGCGCATTTCGGCCGCATGGGCGAAAGCGGCGTTAACGTGCCGCCCGCGCTCGTTCGCGATCTTGTTGCGATTGCTAGCCGCGAAGCCGCCGAAATCGAGCGCCGCTTTCCCAAGGTGCAGCGCCGCGTCGGCGGCTACAATCTCGACGCCATCGTTCCCGGACGCGACGATATTAATCTGGCGCATCTATTGGTCGGTTCGGAGGGCACGCTCGCCTTTTCGACCGGGATTGAATTGAAGCTCTCGCCGCTCCTTGGCCGCCGCGCGGTCGGCGCCTGCCATTTCGGTAGCTTCCATGAGGCGATGGCCGCGGCGCAGCACATCGTCAAACTCGGGCCGATCGCGGTCGAACTGATCGACCGCACCATGCTCGGCCTCGCCAGCGACATCGCCATGTTCAAACCGACGGTTGACGCATTCCTGCGGGGCGATCCGGAGGCAATTCTTTTTGTCGAATTTGCCGAAGATGACGATGAAAATGCGCGCCGCCTCAAAGCGCTCGGTGCCCTGATCGGCGACCTCGGTTTGGCCTGGGACAAGGCCGGCGCCAAATGGGGCGGCGTCGTCGACGTGCTCGATCCAAAGCTGCAAGCGGCAATCGGCGAGGTGCGCACCGCGGGCTTGAACATCATGATGTCGATGAAGGAGGAGGGCAAACCGATCTCCTTCGTCGAGGATTGCGCCGTACCGCTCGAATATCTCGCCGATTACACGGCGCGACTGACCGAGATCTTCGAAAAAAACGGCACGCGCGGGACTTGGTATGCCCACGCCGCGGTCGGCTGCCTGCATGTGCGGCCAATTCTCAACCTGCGGCTCGACAAGGACGTACGCGCCATGCGCGCCATTGCCGAACAAGCCTTCGCCGTGGTGCGCGAATACAAGGGCTCGCATTCCGGTGAACACGGCGACGGCATTGTCCGCTCGGAATTTCACGAGCAGATGTTCGGCGCCGAACTGGTGCGCGCCTTCGCGGAGGTGAAGGACCGGTTCGATCCGCAAAATCTTCTCAACCCGGGCAAGATCGTTGGCGCGCCGCAATTCGACGATCGCAACTATTTCCGTTACGGCCCCGGTTATCGCGGCGAGGTGACCGCGACCGCGCTCGATTGGTCGGCTTATCCAGGTGCCGGTGGCGGATTCCAGGGCGCGGTTGAAATGTGCAACAACAACGGCGCATGCCGCGCCCTCGCTGGCGGTGTGATGTGCCCGAGCTATCGCGTCACCCGCGACGAACGCGACGTGACGCGCGGGCGCGCCAATACGCTTCGCCTCGCCATCACCGGCCAGCTTGGACCCGATGCCCTGACGTCGCAACAAATGGCGGAAACGCTGAAGCTTTGCGTCTCCTGTAAAGCCTGCCGGCGCGAATGTCCGACCGGCGTCGACATGGCACGGATGAAGGTCGAAGTGTTGCGGGCGCGGGCGCAAAGATTTGGCTTGTCGCTGCATGACCGGCTGGTCGGTTATTTGCCACGCTACGCGACCTACGCGGCGCGGCTGCCGTGGTTTTTCAATCTGCGCGACCGCCTTCCCGGCGCGGCGACGCTATCCGAGTGGGTTGTGCAATTCAGCGCCCGCCGGCCGCTGCCGAAATGGCGGAGCGATTACTTTCGGCAGGACAAACTCCCGTCCGCATCGACCGGGCAGCCAACGGGTAGGGAAGTGGTCGTCTTCGCCGACACCTTCAATCGTTATTTCGAGCCCGAAAACGTCGATGCGGCAATCGCCGTGCTCGCAGCCGGCGGCTACAAAGTAAATTTTGCGGCGCCGACGGACGGCGCAAGGCCGCTCTGTTGCGGTCGCACGTTTTTAGCGGTCGGCAAAACCAATGAAGCGCGGCGCGAGGCGGAGCGCACGCTGGCGGCGCTGGCGCCGTACCTCGCGCGCGGATTGCCGGTGATCGGGCTTGAGCCTAGCTGCCTGTTCACATTTCGCGACGAGATCCCGGCGCTCATCAAAAGCGACGCCGCTCAACAAGCCGCAAGCCAAGCCGTGTTGCTGGAGGAATTTCTGGCAAGCGAAGCTGCCGCGGGAAAACTCGACATCAAGTTCACGGCCGGATCACGGCGTGTCTTACTGCACGGCCACTGTCACCAGAAGTCATTCGGCGCAATGAAGGCCGTAGAAACCGTTTTACGTCTCGTTCCCGACCTTGATCTGACAACAATCGAATCGAGCTGCTGCGGCATGGCCGGCGCGTTCGGCTATGATGCCGAGACGATCGAGATTTCGCGCGCGATGGGAGAATTATCGCTGTTGCCGAGGGTCCGCGAGGCGGCTGGCGACGCCATCATTGTCGCCGACGGAACCTCGTGCCGGCAGCAAATTCGGGACGGGACCGGCCGTCACGCGATGCATGTCGCACGCGTGCTCGCCGGCGCTATCGCCTGAACCTCTAATTTAGGAACTCATGATTACTAACATAAATTTGCTATCGCGCATGGCCGCCTCGAACCATGCTAAATTCTTTCTGCAATGAACGAAGGCGTTTTTTCCAAACCTCCCGCACACGGGCAAATCGCCAATTGGCTGGGAATGGCGATGGTGGAGCGGCTGTTGGATTACGTGCAAATGCGATGCGATGCCTTTAAGGCCTCCGGCGTTGGTTATGGCGACGGTAGTAGAATCGATTTGAACCTCCGGCGATCAAGCAAGCTGCAAAAATTTGGTGAGCTTGAGGACGAGCTGCGTGCGCGAGCTCAGACAGCGTTGCCCATCATGTTCCAGCAGCTTGGCACCACGCCTTTCCAACCCCAGGAGTTTGAGCTGGAAAAAGGGCCATAAAGCGACATCGCGATCTCGCCGATCACCACGTCAGCGCCGACGATGAGCGTCTCAGGCCAGAAGCAGCCATGCCTCGGGTGCAGTCGCCATTGATCCAGATCAATATGGCGGCCCGGGTAATCGTCTTTACTGATGTGGGCTGAAAACGATGGAGTTTAGCAAATGGCTACGCAAAGCAGTATCCACTTTTACCTCAATTGGGCAAAAGAGCGGATAGATGAAATGGACGCCACATTGGCATCGCTTGAAACCAAAGTCAGTGAAGTTCAGGTTGACACCCGTGTGAAGGCGAACCAAATTCTCGCCGACCTTCGCAAAAAACGTGATGACTTCCGGTTCACTGTCAAGAAACAAGCGGAAGCCAACGAGGCTGCCTGGATCAAAACGAAGGTACAACTAGAAACTGAGTGGAGCGCATTCGAGACGGAGGTCAAGAAATATGTCGACACCTTCGGCAAGAAAGTCGAGCAACAACAGGCGACCTTTAAGCTCCAGGCCGCCGCCCAACTGAAAGCCTGGCGCGAAGCGGCCGACAAGCTTCGCATTGCCGGCAAAGAATTTGCAGCCGAGCGCCAGGGCGAAATCGAGACGACCGTGAAGCGCATGGAGGCCGATGCCGCCGTGGCTGAGGAAAGACTCCAAAAACTGAACCAGGCGGGGATGCAGTCGTGGTCCGCACTGATGGGTGCTCTGGCGGAAACGCGCGCTGCCTTCGATCGCGCCAATCAGGCGGCGCAGGAGGCGTTTAAGCGGGCCGCTTAATCGACTCCGCGATAGCAAAGGGGCGGTCAAACACTCTAATACAAAGACGCGCCCAAAGCTTTGGGCGAGACGGCGGAACTACGCCGCCTCGCTACGTGACGACACGGTGTCCCATTTGCGTTTGTCGAAATCGCTCAAACCGCGACGTGGGCGGATATCTGCTGCACGTCGATTGATCCCTCAAAGTTGGACATTCGAAGGTCATTTGCTGAGTGTTAGCCGCGCTTATACGTCCCGCTCCAGCGCACTCTCATGCCAGCGGCGCAGCGCCAGGTAGTTAAGCAGCGAAAGCGCATAGAAGATCGCGATGCCGGCGACCGACAGCAACAGCAGCGCACCGAACATGCGCGGGATGTTGAGACGGTATCCGGATTCGGCGATGCGGTAAGCGAGCCCCGAGCCGGCGCCCGCCGAACCGGCGGCTATTTCCGCCACCACCGCGCCGATCAACGAGAGTCCGCCGGCAATCCGCAATCCGCCGATGATGTAGGGCAGCGCCGAAGGCAGCTTGAGGTACCAGAGCAGCTGGCGGTGCGAGGCGCCGTACAGCGTGAACAGGTCGGCGAGATTGCGGTCCACCGAATGCAGTCCAAGCGTCGTGTTGGCCAGCACGGGAAAGAACGCGACGATCCAGGCGCAGGCCAAGACCGCAAGCGGTTGCGGCAGATAGATCAGCAATAGCGGCGCGATCGCAACGATCGGCGTCACCTGCAGGATCACGGCATAGGGATAAAGCGAATATTCAAGCAGGCGCGATTGGTTGAACAGCACTGCCAGGCCGACCCCGCCGAAAGCGGCCAGCAGAAAGCCTTCGATGGTTGTCGCCAGCGTGACCACAAGCGATTGCGACAGCAATTCCCAGTCATCGATCAGCGTGCGCAGGATCAAGCTGGGGCTTGGCAATATGTAAGGCGGGATTCTGTTGATCCGCACGATCACTTCCCAGAGCAAAAGTCCAAGGGCGAGCACAGCGATGGGGAGCACGATACGCAGCGTGCGATCGTATCGCTCTCGCAATGGGGCTGCGGCTCTCACGGCTGCGCTCCCGCCGAATTGTTGTCAGCCATGTTGTCGCTAGCCACGTTGTCGCTAGCCATGTTCTCACTAACCATGGCCTGCGCCAGTGCCGCGGAGGTGCGGCGGCACAATGCGGCATATTCGGCGGAGGTGCCGAAATTGTTGTCGCGCGGATAGGGCGCCGCGATCGCGAGCTCGGTAGCGATCCGGCCGGGACGGGCGCTCATCACCAGGATGCGGCTCGACAGATAAACCGATTCGAAGACCGAATGCGTAACGAAGACAACCGTCGTGCCGGTCGCCTGCCACACCTGCAGCAGATCGTTATTGAGCTTGAAACGCGTGATCTCATCAAGCGCAGCGAACGGTTCGTCCATCAGTAGAAGCTCCGGCTCGGTGACGAGCGCGCGCGCAATCGAAACCCGCATGCGCATGCCGCCGGACAATTCGCGTGGAAAGGCTTGCGCGAATTTGCCGAGACCGACACGGTCGAGCGCAGCCGCCACTCGTTGCGCAATGCTTGCCGCCGCCACGCCTTTAAGCACGAGCGGCAACGCTACGTTGTTGAAGACGCTGGTCCAGGGCATCAGCGTCGGGTCCTGGAAGACAAAGCCAATACGGTTTGACTTGCCGGCGTGCGTTGAGGGATCAGGCCATTCGACGCTGCCGTAACTCGGCGCGGTCAAGCCGGCGATGATGCGCAGCACCGTCGATTTGCCGCAACCGGAGGGTCCCAGCAGCGACAGAAATTCGCCGCGGCGCACGTTGAAATCGAGATTTGCCAGCGCCAGGGTGCCATTCGGAAAGGTCTTGCCGACGCCGCGCAGCGCGAGCAGCGAAGGCGAGATTTGCAGTGCGGTCGCTGGCGGCATTAAAGCATGATCCCGAAAAGTGGAAATCGGTTTCCCGCCTGCGCGAAGCCCAGCCAACTCCTTGTCCGCTCGTTCGATGCTTCGGCGGGCGAAGGCAGGTTGGAAAAGATCATGCTCAAACAATAAGCAAAAGCGAAATGTCGATTCAACCTAAGTCATTTCGCTTTTGCAATTTATTGTTTCGGCCACAGATCGAGCCCGACTTTCTTGTCGACGAATTGCAGCGTGTAGCCTTTGCGGTAATCGAGGTTCGATTTCGCCACGCCAGCTCGCACCATTTTGTCGAAGAAATCCTTCATGCGCGCATCCGTCATGGCGCCAATGCCGAGCGTGAGCGCGTCTCCGGAATCGGCGATGCCGTATTTTTTCATGGCGCTGACGCAATAGGCCAGTAGTTCGTCGGTCATTTCCGGGTTCTGTTTTTTAATCAACGCGTTGGCGGCGCGGTTGTCGGCGTAAAGATAGTTGTACCAGCCGAGGGTGGAGGCATCGACAAAGCGCTGCACGAGATCGGACCTTTTGTCGACGAGATCGCGCCGCGTCTCGATCAGCGTCGAATAGGCGGAAAATCCCTGGTCTGCGAGCAGAAACACTTCGGGCGTGAAATTGGCGGCCTTGGCGATGGCGAACGGCTCCGACGTTACATAGCCCTGCATCGCGCTGCGTTTATTGGCAAGAAACGGCTGCGGGTTGAATGTGTACGGCCGCACTTGCGCATCGGTGAAACCGTAATCCGCCTTGAGCCACTGGTAATAGGTCGCCACGCCTTCTCTGGAGATGAACAAGGTCAGCTTTTTTAAATCCGTGAATGTCTCGATGCCTTGATCCGGATGCGCGATCAGCACCTGCGGGTCCTTCTGAAATAGCGCAGCGACTTCGATGGTCGGCACGTTTTGCTCGACCGCGTCGAATGCCTGAAGCGTGTTGGCGCTGAGAAAAAAATCGATTTTGCCGACCGGCAGCAGGATGCGGTTGTTGACGTTGGGCCCGCCCGGCACGATGGTGACGTCAAGGCCATATTTGCGATAGGTGCCATCGGCCAGCGCCTGGTAAAAGCCGCCGTGCTCGCCTTCGGCGACCCAATTGGTGCCGAACGAGACTTTGTCCAAAGCCTGAGCCAAGGCAAAGTTGAAGCCAAAGTCGAATACAAAGCTCGACGCCGCGCCGACAAGCGCAATCCCCAGCGCAAGACGACATGCAAGACCAACCGGCCGGCTCATCAACATAGTCATCAACGCCATCAGTTGCTCCTCCGCGCCGGGGACGCGACAATAGAGCAAGCCCGCACTAAAGTCAGATTCCATAACGAGCGACGAGTGAACTCCATGGCGCTGCCCAAGCGCGATTGGCTGGATATGACCTGGCAAGACATCGCCGGCGTCGCGACGGCGCGCTGGATCGCGGTGCTGCCGCTGGCCGCGGTTGAGCAGCATGGGCCGCACCTGCCGCTCGGCGTCGATAGCTACATCGCCGATGCGTATCTCAAACGCGCGCGCGAGATCCTCCCGCCGGATCTTCCCGTCACGTTTCTGCCGACGCAACGCGTCGGCATTTCGACCGAGCACCTGGCCTATGCGGGCACGCTCAGCCTCTCGGCGCAGACCGCGATTGCCGCCTGGACCGAGCTTGGCGAGAGCGTCGCGCGCGCCGGCCTGCGCAAGCTCGTTCTTGTCACCAGTCACGGCGGCAACGTCGCCGCAATGGAATTGGTCGCGCGCGATCTGCGCGCGCGGCATGGCATGCTGGCGGTGACGGTCGGCTGGCACCGCTTCGGTTATCCCGATGGCGCCTTCTCGGGCGAGGAAAGAAAGCACGGCATACACGCCGGCGACATCGAGACGTCGCTGATGCTGGCGGCAATGCCGAATACCGTTCGCATGGACAAGGCGGCACGCGCCACGCCCGAAACCATCGCCATGGCGCAAGAGTTCCGATGGCTCGGCGCTTATCGGCCGGCGGGCTTCGCCTGGATGACGCAGGACCTCAATCCGACCGGCGCGCTCGGCGATGCGACCCTGGCCAAGGCCGAAAAGGGCGAAGCGACCGTGGCGCAAGGCGCTAAAGGCTTCGTCGAACTGTTGCGCGAGATCGACCGCTTCGATCTATCGCGGCTGCGCGAGGGGCCGCTAAAACTCTAAATCGTCATTCCGAGGCGCGCGAAGCGCGAGCCCGGAATCCATAACCCCTGTTTTTGAGGATAGGTTCGGCGCCAGTTTTGCCAGTTCTGTAATTATGGATTCCGGGTTCGGCCCGTTCGGGCCGGCCCGGAATGACAGCTATGCCGCCAATCTGACGTATTCGAAATCGCCGGGCTTATTATCGATGCCGATGCGCGGCGGCGCGATCCAGCTAGCAAACTTGCCAGGCTCGAGGACCTGCTTCATCAGGCTGCCGATAAAGTCACCGTCGTCCTTGGATGGCAGCCACTGCTGCTTGTCGCGATTCCAGGTGGCCTCGTCGATCAGCTTGCCGGCGGGCGTTGCGTTGACGTCCTTAAATTCGCCGATCTGGCGATGGAAACCGACATGCGGCAGCTCGAATTTAAACTCGACGCCGGTCTTGGCGATGATCTTGTTCCAGCGATCGAGTCCGCGCTGGCAATCGGCGGTGTAGTCGTCGCGCAGCCGCATATTGATCGCAGTCAGCGCCGGCTCATCGACCCGCTTGATCTCGCCGTCGACGAGCTTGAGCACTGGATAGGTCGCGTTTTCCAGGCGGTGATCGTCGTCGATCTTGGTTTCCTGGAAACGCCCTTTCAGTCCCGCGCTGAACGTATTCGCGGCGTTGGTCGAGACCTCCGAGCCGAATAGATCGAGCGAGAGCGAGTAGTGGAGATTGAGCTTTTTCTGAATGGTCGGCAGGTCGATCACGCCAAGCGCGCGCGCCTTGTCGATGTCGGTGGGATCGTCGATCCCGGCCGCTTTCATCGCCTCGCAGGTGCGCTGGATGGTGCGGCCCACGCCGGTCTCGCCAACGAACATATGATGCGCTTCTTCCGTCAGCATGAAGCGGCAGGTGCGCGACAGCGGGTCGAAGCCTGACTGCGCCAGGCTTTCGAGCTGCATCTTGCCGTCGCGATCGGTGAAGAAGGTGAACATATGAAACGACAGCCAATCGGGCGTCGCTTCGTTGAACGCGCCCAGCATGCGCGGTTTGTCGGCATCGCCCGAGCGGCGCTGTAGGAGTTCGGCTGCTTCCTCGCGGCCATCGCGGCCGAAATATTTTTGCAGGAGATAGACCATCGCCCACAGATGGCGGCCTTCTTCAACATTGACCTGGAAAACGTTGCGCATGTCGTAGAGCGAGGGCGCCGTTTTGCCGAGGTAGCGCTGCTGCTCGACCGAGGCCGGCTCGGTGTCGCCCTGGATCACGACCAGCCGGCGCAGCATGGCGCGATATTCGCCGGGTATGTCCTGCCAAGCCGGCTCACCGTAATGCCGGCCGAACGGGATCTTGCGATCCTCCTCTTTCGGCGCCAGCAGGATGCCCCAGCGGTAATCGGGCATGCGCACATAATCAAATTTTGCCCAGCCTTTCGGATCGACCGACACGGCGGTGCGTAGATAGACAAGGGCCTCTTGAAATCCTTGCGGCCCCATATCCATCCACCAATCGATATAGCCGGGGTGCCAGCTTTCCAGCGCACGCAACACCTGCCGGTCCTCGGTCAGATTGACGTTGTTTGGAATCTTCGTTGTGTAATCGACGTTCTCGATCATCATGTGACCGGCTCCTTTCACACACGGCTCATCTCAGACTCGGCGCGGATCGAATACCGGCTTCTGGCCGGTGCCGTAGCGCTTGAGCGCGCCCTCATCGCCGATGGCGTTGGGGCGTTGGAAAATCCAGTTCTGCCACGCGGTCAGCCGCGCGAAGATTTTTGATTCCATTGTTTCCGGTCCGGCAAAGCGCAGATTCGCTTCAAGGCCAGTGAGTGCGTCGGGCGAGAAGCTGGCGCGCTCTTCAAGAAACAGCCGCACTTCATCGTCCCAGTCGATATCGTCGAGCGCAAATGTAACCAGCCCGAGCTGTTGCGCGGTTTCGGCATCGATCATCTTACCGCGTTGTTCTTTGACGGCGGCGAGATCGTCCGGATTGGCTAAAAATCGGCTGGCGAGGCGCGTCAGCCCGTTCGACATCGGATAAGGGCCGAAATTGGCGTCGGCGAGCGCGATAATTGCCGGCGGCTTGTTGTTGCCCTCGCGCTGGCCGATCAGGATGTAGGAGCGGTCGCTGGCGAGCGGCAATTCGGCAAGCGTGCCGGCAAAGCAGGAGCCGGGCTCGATCAAGGTCACCAGCGTGCGCGAGGTAAGGTCGACACGCTTTAGGACGCGCTTCCACAGGAGACGGATCTCACGCGCCAGCCAATGCTGCTGGTTGGCGTCGAGGAACCGGTCATAGGCCAGCACCGCATCGGGCTCGCCGGAGGATTTGAAGACAAGCGCGGCAATCTCGAGTTCGTTGAGCCGGATATGCAAAATGGCGTCGTCGAGTTCGCGCGCGAGCTTGAGCGGCCAGAACTCCGCCCCCAGCGCGACCATGGCGTCTGCGGAAGTGGGCGGCGGCACAGTGGGACCGCGCAATACAATCGTCGCGATCCGCGCGTGGCGGGCAAATTCAACCGAAACGGCGCTGTATTCGATAGCATCGGCGGTGAAATTCCGCTGCAGCGGCGTCAGCTTGATGCCGGCACCGGCCGATGCGCGGAGCGATCGCGCCGCGAATTCCTTGGCATGCGCGGCGATCGCCTCCTCGAACTTCGATCCGGGGACCACGGCATCGACCAGGCGCCATTCGGCTGCGCGTTTGCCCTTGACGCCTTCCTCGGTGGTGGCGAACACGTCGGCATGGTCGCGGCGGACCCGGCGCTTGTCGGAGACGCGGGTGAGACCGCCGGTCCCCGGCAGCACCGCTAACAGCGGCAGCTCCGGCAGCGAAACCGCCGCCGCGCCGTCGTCAACCAGCATGATGTGGTCGGTCGCCAAAGCGAGTTCATAGCCGCCGCCGGCCGCAGTACCGTTGATGGCGCAGATCGATTTTATTCCGGAATGCTGGCTGAGATCCTCGATGCCATTGCGCGTTTCATTGGTGAACTTGCAGAAATTTACTTTATGCGCGTGGCTCGCGCCGGCCAGCATGCGGATATTGGCGCCGGCGGAAAAAACCCGCGGTTTCGCCGAGCGCAGCACCAACGCGCGGACTTGCGGATGCTCGAAGCGCAGGCGTTCGATCGCGTCAGCGAGTTCGATGTCGACGCCGAGATCGTAGGAATTGAGTTTGAGATCGTAGCCCTCGAACAGCGACGATTTCTCGTCGACGTCCATCAATAGCGTGGCGATTTCGCCATCGACCTTGAGCTTCCAGTGGCGATAGCGGCTTGGATCGGTCTGAAAATCGATAATGCGCTCGGTACGCATTGGCTCCTCCGCATGCCGCGGCGCAACGTTATGCTCTACACCGCCCATTGATGGCCTCGGTGGCCGCGCTTGGACCAGCTCCGCTCCAGCCTTCCGATGGGCCGTTACCGGGTTCACCCTCATATGCATTATAATTCATGAGGGGGCAATCCCGGCCTAGTGTCCCGATTCCGAAGTTCGCACGGTCTGTCGGCACACTCTCATGCGAACTTCGGAATCGAAGGGACACTAGCAAATATATAATTCTAGTGCGGGTTTTGGATTTGAAGTTCCTATGAGAGCTTCCGACTGAGCTGTAGGAACTTCAATCCACCGCACTGGCCGGTTGTTCCGCCTCATGGTGGTCGCGCAGCAGCCGGTTGATGAACTCGGCGACCGCGTTGACCGTGATTTCCGGCGCTTCGCGATAGGGAATATGGCGAAGGCCCGGCAGCACCACAGCTTCAACTGGACAGAAACATTCCTGTCGTGCCGTCTCGATCTGCTTGAGCGTGCCGTATTGGTCGTTTTCGCCCTGCACGATCAGGATGGGCACGCGGATATAGCTAAGCGCTTCGATGATGTCCCATTTCTCAAAGTCGGGATGAAGCCAAGGCTCGTTCCAGCTGCGGAAGGCGGCATCGACATCGGCATGCCAGGGTTTCAGCCGCTCCCGCAATGCGCCGGACTCGAACGATTTGCGAGCGCGCCGTATCTCGGCCAAGCCCATTTCTTCGGTAAAGAAGTGCGGCGCGATCAAAACCAGGCCGCGCACGCGGTGATCCTGAACGCTGCCGGCATAAACCGTCGCGATCGATCCGCCATCGCTGTGTCCGAGCAGAAATCCGCGCCGGAAGCCGATCGCGTCGAGGATGCGCGGCAACACTTCGCAAGCCTCTTCATCCATGAACGACGTGCTGCGCGGCAGCTTGGCGCCGGTCGACTTGCCGTAGCCGGCGCGCGAATAAACGAACACTCCAGCGCCCGTCGCCGCCGCGATTTTGTCGGGAAAGTCGCCCCACAGATCGACACTGCCGAGGCCCTCATGCAGCATGACGATCGTCGGCGCCGCATCGGGGCGCGGACCGATCATGCGGTATTCGAGCCGCATGGGCGGCAGATCGAGAAAGCCGGCTTCCGCAAGGATCATAGCTGCGCACCCCCTGCCGGTACGCGCGGCGCCGATGATTTCAATCGCGGGGAGAGCATGTCGGCGACCATCCGCTGCAATTTGGCGAAGCTCTGCTCCACGGCCTCGCCGGACGTGTCGAGCTGGGTTTGCGCGCGGGCATAATCGGCGCCCCGCGCCTCGAGGATTGCGACCAGATCGGCCATCGCCTCGCGGTTTGCCGCCATGGGGCGAAAATCGCCCTGCGCCATGACCCGAGCCATATGTTCCTCCGGCCGCGCCTTGATCCAGATCGTGTGGCTGCGCCGCAGCAATAACGCGTAGCTCTCGCGATCGGACACGATGCCGCCCGCGGTTGTGATCACCGCAGCGTCATGGTCGGCAATCACCCGCTCGAGTGCGGCACGTTCGTGGCGGCGGAATGTCGCCGTGCCAGCCATTTCGATCATGTCCGGGATGCTGGTGCCGTAATCCTGTTCGACCACGCGGTCGAGCTCGATAAAGGGCCAGCCGAGATGCTGCGCCAGCATGCGCCCCAGCGTCGACTTACCGGCGCCGCGCAGGCCGACGAGCGCGATCCGTCGCGCGCGATCGGCGCCCTCTGCCGGCACGAGGCGCGCTTCGATGAGCTCGGTCAGTTCGGCCAGCGCCGAATCCGGCACGCGCGCAACAAGATCGAGCAGCGCTGCGCGCGCCCGGGAGTTTGCATTCGGCTCGCCCAGCAACGCGGCGGCGGGAAGATCGAGCGCCTGGGCGATCGCGCGCAACACTGTCACGGACGGGTTGCCGGCGCCGCTTTCGATTTGCGCCAAATACCGCTCCGACGCGCACGAGGCTTCCGCCAATTGGCGGCGCGTCATGCCGCGCTTGGCACGGCTGCGCCGTACTTCGCGGCCAAGCGCGGTGAGAAACGTGGCGGCGGCGCCGGCATCGCTCAGCGCGTCCGGCACAGATTTGGCCGCTTTGCGGTCGGCGGCTTTGCGGCTGGTTGATCTGTTACGCAGCTTCTTGGCGGCCGGCATCGCGAGCAATAACCTCATGCATTATAGTGCATATGGCATAATGCACGGCAGTCGGCCATGGCAATATCGTCAATGGCAATAAACTTCTATTGCAAAATCTTGCGCCAGCCGCCGGTCTCTTCGCTTGCCGGGGCTTCGGTTTCCTCGACCGCGTCTGGTCCGGGATCGTCAGGTGCGTGCACAAGCGGAATGACCGGCTCGGCTTTGATTGGGGCGGGCTCCGCGCTGCTGCGCGAGGGGGCGACGCTTCGTGTCACGTTGTCGGCGCGTGGCTCCGCCGCGTTGTGGGCCGGGCCGGGAGCAGGAGGCGCGATGGTTTCGGGCTCAATGATCGGCGCGGTGATCGCGCCAGTGAGCGGCACCCGCCATTCGAAGGCATCGATCCGGCCGGTCACCGGTGAGGCCGGCAGCCAGCGATCCGAGACGTAACCGTCAGCGGTCCATTGCGGCTCGGGCGGCGCGTTGAGCGCGCGCGCCGTCCACTCGCGGGCGCGGCCTTCATCGTTGCGCTCGAGCCGTTCGAGCCGCGCCATCAACAGGCAAACGCGCCGGCTCGGCTTGTTGAGGTAAGGGGCGAGTTCGCTGCGCGCCTTGGCGAATTCCTGCGCGTCGAGCGCGGCGCGGGCGACCGCCAGCGCCGCTTCGATGTGGCCGGGCACGCGTTTGGCAGCCGCCTCGATCCGCTTGAGCCGGTCGCGCGCCGCTTCGCCGGAACGCAGTTCGGCGTGGGCTTGCGCCAATTCGGGGTGTGGCTTGGCGCGCCAAGCGCTGTCGATGATCCGGTTTGCCTTGCGGAACTGGCCGCCTTCGGCGAGGAGTCGCCCCGCCAGCGCGGCAGCCGGCACCAAGTCCGGCTCAAGCTTGTTGGCCTCAAGCGCGAACTCTTTGGCGGCGTCGCGGTCGCTGTCTTCCACGGCCAGCGCCCGCGCGGTGAGCAGCACCGCGCGCTGGCGCCGATAGCGCGCCTTATCGAGCATGCGCCTTTGTTGCTCTAGCAAGGCAAGCGCCCCCGCCCAATCGCCGTCGCGGCAGCGCGATTCCAGGACTGCGGTACCCGCCCAGCCAAGCGAGGGCGCGGTGCGCGCCGCCTCTTCGGCGTAGGCGCACGCACTCGTTGCGTCATTGCGACGCCGCGCCTCGATGAACAGACCATGCAAGCCGAGCGCTTTGGTATCGGCGCGGGCGGCCATCGCGCGGAACGCGCGCTCCGCCGCGTCGCGATCGCCGGTAAGTTGCGCCGCTTGCGCGGTCAGCAACAGCGCCAGCGGCTCGCCGGGCGCGAGCCGCTGCACCTCTGCGGTAAATTTCCGCGCCGCCGCGATATCGCCAGCGCCGACTGCGATCAATCCATTTGAAATCGCCTCATAGGCCCGCGTGCCGCGGCGATTGCGCAGGAGCCGCGCCAGCACAAGGGGCGAGCGCGCAATGGCGCGAATAAGGCCGACGATCAAACTTAAGACGATCATGGCCGCGATCACAGCGGCGCCAAGCACCAGGAGCGAGGTCTCGATACGCAATCCTTGCCAGGTGACGACGACATCGCCCGGCCGGTCGGCGAGAAATGCGACGCCATAAGCGATGACGCCGACGAGGATGAAATAAAGAATGACGCGGATCATCTGGCGGCTGGGGTGTCGAGCGCGGCGAGCGCGTCAGCGGCAATCTGTCGGCTCGCTGCGAGCGCCGCCTCGCGGGCCGCGGCCTTCTTGCGCCATGCCGCGATGAGCGACTTTGCCGAATCTGGCAGCGCGTCGATAGCGGCCAAGGCCGCAGCGATATCGCCGTGCGCGGCGTCGAACCTGATCCGCGCAATGACCGCCGCCGGATCGTTCCCCGCCGGCGCGCCGGCCGGCGTTATGCGCACGAGCTTTTCTGCATTGGCTTTGAGCCGTCCCAGGAAAGTCGCGTCGCCCGGTTCCGGCTCCGACGCCTGCTGCAGCGCCCGAATCAAAGCGTCGAGCTCGCGCGCGCGCGCGACG
>DASZCJ010000105.1:0-1504 GCA_035943155.1 Xanthobacteraceae bacterium
ATTTTGGCAAACGCGATGGCGCGCGGCAGGTATTTCATACCGCAGTCCGGCGCCACGACCAGGCGATCGGCTTTAACGTAGGGTAGCGCAGCGCGGATGCGGTCAGCCACCAGTTGCGGCGTCTCCACCGTCATGTCGCCAAGATCGATCACGCCAAGCACGATGATCTTGGACGACAATTGCGCCAGAATCTTCAAGTCCAGCTTGGGCTGCGCCGCTTCGATCGAAATCTGCTGCGCTTTGCACTGCTCGAGCTCCGGCAGAAAGGAATAGCCCGACGGCTTGTCGCGCACCACGGCGGCATAGCCAAAGCATAAACGCACTGCGATCGTGCCGCGCACGCCGTCGAGCGCGCGATCGAGCGCGTTGATGCCGTAGCGGCGCGCTTTATCCGGATGCTGCTGCATCCAAGGTTCATCGATCTGCACCACGTCGGCGCCGGCGGCAAAGAGGTCCTTGATCTCGGCGTTGACGGCGTCGGCGTAGGCCATCGCCACCGCTTCTTCATCGCCGTAAAAGTCGTCTTGCGCCTGGCGGCCCATCGTGAACGGGCCGGGCACGGTCGCTTTAATCTTCCGATCGGTATTGGCGCGCAACACTTTGAGGTCGCGCAATTCGACCGGCTGCCTGCGGCGGATCGGTCCGACGATGCGCGGCACCGGAATCGGGCGGCCGTTTCTATTGATCACAATGCCCGGTTTTTCGATGTCGATGCCGTCGAGCGCGGTAGCGAAGCGGTTGGAATAACTTTCGCGCCGCTGCTCGCCGTCACTGATGATATCGAGGCCGGCGCGCTCCTGATCGCGGATGGCGAGGATCGTCGCGTCGTCCTGCGCCGCCCCGAGCTTGTCAGGCGCGACCACACAGATCGTCCACCCGCACGCGCGGCACTTGCTTGGACAGTTTTTCGCGGTCGATCAGCCAATCCGGCTGCGGGTAAGAGCCGACGAGCGAGGTAGGGAGCAGCATTGGACCGCGCTCATTTCATCTTCTCCCCCGCGAAGGGGGAGGAGCATTGATCGAAGCGGCTGGGTTAACAGGCTTAGCCCAGCGCCTTCTCGTAAGGATAGATGATGTTGCCGGTCTTTTGGTCCGCCGGCGTGAGTACCGTCTGATAGCTCATGCCGCGCCACGTCTCGAGGTTCGCGGCGTCGGTCAGACCATGGTATTGCACCTGCAGCATCTCCGATTTGGTCCATTCGCCGTTTTTGCCGAACTTGACGTCGGCCACCATGATCGTCGTGAAGGCGTGGCCGCGCAAATAGTCGGCGATCTTGTCGTCATTGATGCTCTTGGTGCCCTCGACTGCCTGTTGCAGCACCTGCAAATAGGCGTAACCCCAGCCGCCGAGATAGTAGCCGAGTGGATCGATGCCAGACGCACGGGCCTGGTACTTTTTGAAGAAATCCGCGGCTGGCGCCATCAATTTCGGCGTCGGCACCCAGAATTCGTAATTCACGATGCCGTTGAGCTTGGACTTGAGCTTGTCCTTGAATACAGTGGC
>DASZCJ010000106.1:0-6904 GCA_035943155.1 Xanthobacteraceae bacterium
CATCAAGGTGGTACCGAACGGGAATGGCTCGGTCGCTGGCGCGGACGCGGCCGCCATTGCGAACGCCAAAGCAACGAGGCCGCCGGCGAAACATGTCAGACTCTTCGTCACTTCGATCCACGCAATTTAAAGAATTAAGGGCGGACGATGTTTGGCGGCGGCGCTCACAGAGATGCTGCCGCCACAGGCGGCCCCATCAAACGTCTCGCACGTAGTTGCTTATTGAACGATCATGCCGGTGAACACGTAGGCCTGCAGCATCACCAGAATGCCGACCAGGCAGGCGAGCGCGATCGAATGCAGGAACACGAAGCGCAAGATTGAGCCTTCATGCCCAAACCAGTTGGTCGCAGTCGAGGCAACAACGATCGACTGCGCGTCGATCATCTTGCCCATGACACCGCCCGAGGAGTTCGCGGCACCCATCAGGATCGGCGAAATGCCGAGCTGGGTGGACGTGATCTTCTGCAGGTTGCCGAACAATATGTTCGAAGCGGTGTCCGAACCAGTCAACGCGACTCCCAGCCAGCCGAGCAGCGTGCCGAAGAATGGATAAAGCACGCCAGTCGCCGCAAACGCGAGGCCAAGTGTCGCATCGATGCCGGACAGCCGGGTCAGCGTGCCGATCGCTAGCATCGCCGAGATGGTGATCAACGAGTACGCGCAGATTTTGATGGTCCGCCCGTAAGCCGCCACCAATCCCGCAGGCGAATAACCCATGATCAGGCCAGAGATGATCGCGGCAATCAGCATCCCTGAGCCGGTGTAAGACAGCCACGTGAAGCTGAACACCGCGCCTTCCGGAGTGGGCTTCGCCACGATCGGCGCCACCTTGTTGATCATGTTGTGCAGGTCGGGAACTGGATAGTTCCACGTCGCCCAGGGATTGACCACGCCCTTGAAGGCGTTGGTGCCCCAGACCAGAAGAACGACGCAGACGATGATCCATGGCAAGAGCGCCATCCACATCTCACGCGACGTGACCGGCTTAACCGTCGCGGTCTTGGCGGGCATGGTCGCCGCCGACTCGTCCCTGCCGCGTAGCGCCGGGGAGAGCCATAGCTCCTTCGGATGCCACACCTTCAGGAACAGCACGAGACATGCCATCGAAACGAGCGACGCGCCGATATCGACGATCCACGGATTGATGAAGTTGGAAATCAAGAATTGCGGTATCGCAAATGACACGCCGGTAACCAGGACCGCCGGCCAGATCGCCAGCATGCCGCGAAAACCGGCAAAGGCCCAGATCAGCCAGAACGGCACGATCAGCGAGAAGAACGGCAATTGGCGGCCGACCATGGCGCCGAGCAGGAAAGGATCAATACCCGTGACGCTAGAGAGGCCGGCAATGGGCGTGCCGAGCGCGCCGTAGGCGACCGGAGCGGTATTGGCAATCAGCGACAATCCCGACGCGGCAAGCGGCGAGAAGCCAAGGCCGATCAGGATCGCACCGGTGACCGCAACCGGCGTGCCGAAGCCCGAGGCGCCTTCGAAGAAGGCGCCAAATGCAAACGCGATCAGCAGCAATTGCAGCCGGCGATCCTTGGTGACGCCGCCGATCGTGTTCTGCAACGTCTCGAATGCGCCCTTCTCGACGGTGAGGCGATAGAGGAAAATAACGTTGAGCACGATCCAGCCGATCGGGAAGAAGCCGGTCACGGCGCCAAGCACAGTCGCGCGCAACGACATGGCCGAAGGCATGGTGAAGATGAAGATCGCGACTAGATTCGCCACTATCAGCGCGGCGATAGCGGCAATATGCGCCTTCACCTTGTTGGAAGCGATGAGGACAAGCAGGGTGACAACTGGTAAAGCCGCGGCAATCGTCGACAGCGCGGCATTGCCGAACGGATTATAGACTTGGTTCCACATCACGAAGTCTCCTTGGGCGCCGGTTCCCACCAGCTTGTTCAGAGTGTCGAAATAGCCAGACCAGCGCGCAGTCCTTCCCGCCCGCGGGCAGCAATGGAGCCCTGAGAATGAATCTACGCCGTGCTATTTGCTTAGCCCCGTTCGCCCCCGGTTTTCCGGCGGTGCGAGAATCCTCCCAATGCCCGATCTATGGTATGGCGAAAACCAAGATCGCCACAAGGTCGGGCAGCGAGCCGGGAATACACACAGGCCGCGTCGAAATGCCCTAAAGCTGCGCCAATCCCGGGGTTTTGCAACGTCGCACCGGTCATTTGCGCCCCAACGTCAGACAGGAGATTGTTCCGTGAAACGCCTTGCCGCGACGCTCGCCACTATTGGCCGGCTGTCCCTGCCCTATTTCCGCTCGGAAGACCGCTGGGCGGGCCGGCTCCTGCTGGCCGCCGTGGTCGCGATCGAATTATCGATCGTGGCGATCACCGTGATTCTGAACCAGTGGTACAACCGCTTTTACAACACATTGCAGGATCGCAATTGGGACGCATTCGTCAGTGCGATTTTGTTTTTCTGCGCGCTTGCCGCTGTCTATACGGTGCTCGCGGTCTATAAGAACTACCTTAATTATTGGCTGCAGATCCGCTGGCGGCGCTGGATGACGCAGACATATCTGCGCCAATGGCTCAATACCGCCAATCATTATCGCATGCAGCTTCTCGGCGACGCCGCCGATAACCCCGACCAACGCATCGCCGACGATTTGCAAATGTTCGTGCAGCAAACACTGCAGATCGGCACCGGAATCTTGAACTCCATTGTGACGCTCTGCTCCTTCGTCGTCATCCTATGGACGCTTTCGGAAGGGGCCCCGCTTCATCTATTCGGCTCCGACCTTTTCATCCCCGGCTATCTGGTATGGGCGGCGCTGATCTACGCGGTGATTGGTACCGTGTTGACGCATCGCATCGGTTGGCCGCTCATTCCGCTCAATTTCCAGCAGCAGCGTTTTGAGGCCGATTTCCGTTTCAACCTAGTGCGCACGCGCGAGAATTCCGAGCAGATCGCGGCGCTGCATGGCGAGGCGGCGGAGCGCGAACGGCACGTCGATCGGTTCAGCCGCGTGGTCGACAATTGGATCGCGATCATAAAACGGCAGAAGCAACTAACCTTCTTCACCCAGAGCTATTCCCAGGCCTCGGTTATCTTTCCTTATTTGATGGTGAGCCCGGTCTATTTTTCAGGCGCGATGCAGCTCGGCGGCCTGATGCAAACCGCATCCGCTTTCAACAGCGTGCAGACCGCGCTGTCCTATTTCGTCGAAGCCTATCAATCGATCGCACAATATCGCGCAGTGGTTACCCGTCTGTCGGGATTCGAGGACGCCATCATTGCCGGCCGCGACATCGCGTTGACCCCACCCACGGTCGAGGTTTTACCGCGCGACAATTCGAACGTCATTGCGATCGATCACCTCAACATCCGCTTGCCGGACCGCCAACCGCTGGTCAATGCCGAGCACATGGTGCTGTCGCCTGGCGAGCGCGTGCTGGTGACTGGTCCGTCGGGTGGGGGCAAATCCACGTTGTTCCGCGCCATTGCCGGGATTTGGCCGTTCGGATCGGGGCGCATCATGGTGCCGCAGGACGCCAAGGTGCTGCTGCTGCCGCAGCGGCCCTATTTCCCGGTGGCCTCACTTGCCGCCGCGTTGAGCTACCCAGCGCGGCTCGGCACTTTCGACGATGCGCAGCTTGCCGAGGTGCTCAAGGCGGTTGGGTTGCCGGAATGGGCGGACCGGCTGCATGAGGAAGCGCATTGGAATCGGATGCTTTCGATCGGCGAGCAACAGCGGCTTGCGATCGCGCGCGCGCTGCTTCAGGAGCCCGATTATCTGTTCCTGGACGAAGCGACCGCATCGCTCGATGAAGCCGCCGAAGCGAGCCTCTACCGGCTCCTTCAGGAACGGCTGAAAGGCGCAACGATCATTTCAATCGGCCATCGTTCGACACTCGGCGCCTTCCACCGCCGCCGCTTCGAAGTGGCGCCAAGCGAGGACGCGCCTTCCGAGGTGCGCGCCGTGCCGCTCGTCTCCGCCGCGGAGTGAGTTTGCGCAAAATCACGAGATGAAAAACGAAACGGCCGGCGGCGTTTCCGCTGCCGGCCGCATATTCGCTTAGTCGCCACCCAAACCTTACTTGATGTTGCTAAGATTGGTCGCGAAGGACAGCTTGGCCACGAAGGCCGCACTGCACCAATTTGAGCCCAGCCCACCCGGGTTCAAGTTGGTGACGTTCCCTCCGTTGAATGTCGAGGTGTGATCGCTGTCGAAGACGTTACACTCGGCCTTGGTAAGGTTCGTGTCGTAGTAGCGCAGGTCAAGCGTAAACGCCTTGTAGGTGAAGCTTATGCCGGCGTCCCAAGTCCAGTAGCTCTTGTACGGCACGCCGCCGGGGTACGCTCCAGCGCAGCCGAAGCCCAGGGCACCCGGGAAACCGGTTGTGCAATAAAAGTTGTCGCTGGTGCCAAGCGCCCAATATCCCACGTCACCCGAGATCAACATGCCGATGCCGCTCGGCAGCATGGTGGTCGGCACGGTGAAGGTCAGGTTGCCGGTGGTGAACCAGCCGTCCGCACCGGAGTGCAGCACCGACGGCGAGTACCATTCTTGAATGCCGACGGCCCACTGGTCGTTAATTGTGTACGTTGCCTTGCCGTAAATCTCGACGAAGCTCAGGTTACCCTTAACGACGTTGCCGTTCGGTAAATATGTTCCGAAGGGTGAGTTTACACCGGGGTTGGCGCCAGGCGGATTACACGGCGTGTTGAAATTGCCGTTGAAGCACTCGCCGCCCGGATACCAGTAGTACCAAACGCCGAAATCGAGCGCGAGTTTGTCAAACGTCGGGCGAACGCCGCCGTAGAAATCGATTTCCGCCGCGGCGTGGTTCGGGAAGTCGATGCTCTCACCGGAAATGCCGGCGTAGTATTGCCACATCGGGCTGACCGTGTAGCGCAGCTCGAACCCACCCTGGACAGAAGGTTGGTGCCGCGATTGCGTGACGCCGCGGAAATTGTAGTCGTTCATCACGGCCGCGGTGATCGCAACATCCCACGGCGAAGGTGGCGGTGGGGGCGGCGCCGGGGGCGCCTTGTTGGCCATGTCGGCGGCGAGCGCCGTGGTGGTCAGGCCAGCCACAATAAGCAACGGTAAAGCCAATCTTTTCATAACCAACCCCTTTTTATCCCCTGCCGGCGGTTTGATCAGTCAACCGCTGCAAACCTGCGGCACACCCTGCGCACCCCGCATGCGCGGCGATGAACGTCACGAATTCTTCAATTTCGCTACAGAACAGCCAAGCTTAAAACAACAGCAAATGCTGCCTTTTTATGCTTTCGTTGGAGAACTTTAGACTTTTTTGAAAAGTGTGGCGGGGAGGTTACACCTGATTTGGCTGGAGTTTTCTCGCGGGGGCGTTCGCCAGGGAGATGACGCGCCTATATAGGCGAGACAGTCCTTAGGAGCAGAACCGATGAAGGCGATGGTCGATGGCCAAATAGTCGCTGACAGCAATGATGTGATCGAATGCAAAGGATATCAGTACTTTCCGGCCAATTCAGTGCAGGTGGATTGGCTCGAAAGGGTCGAGAAGACCGCGGACGATCGCGCCTGTCCGCATGGCGTCCAGTTCTACGACGTGATCGTCGGCGGCAGGCGGCACAATCGCGCGGCCTGGTGCTACGAAGCCCCGCGCCCGGAGATGCGACAGGTCGGCGGCCGCTTCGGCTTTTGGCAGGACGTTGAGGTGGTGAACGCTTAGCCCACCGCCCGCGGTGGTCTAAGCAGCCTGCTTCTTGCGATTCGCCTCGAGCCGGGCATCGACCAAGGCCACCTCCGCGTCGATGGCCGGGTGGCTCAAGCCTTTTTGCTTGGCAATGAGCTGCACGAGCTTGTCGGCGCGCTCGATAAATGGCGCGCCGTTTTGTAAAGCGCGCGCCGCGGAAGCGGGCCGTGTCAACGATTGCGCCGCAGCCGCGTATTTCTCGAACGGCACAAGGTCTTCGGGCTTGGCGCCGAGCTTGAGGCAAAGGTCGAAGACAAAGTTGTAGACCGACCGCGAGGTGGCGATGTCGCTATGGACCGCCTCTTGCGCCGTGCGCATGCCGTCCTTGGTAACGCAGCGATAGTTGCCGGCGAGCAGCATCGCCCATTTGGCCAACGGCACGAAGATCGAATCGTAGACTTTGAGTTTGACCGGCAGCTCAGTCTTGCCTTCCGGCGTATCGAAGCGAATTGCTTCAATCTCGTCCTGCAACTGGCGCAACATCGCGGTCGATTTTTCATCGTTGAACCGCGCCACCTTGAAGTTGGTGGGCAATGTGACCATCAAGACATTGACCTTTTCATCCGGCGGGCGGATCGCCTGCGGATCCGGGCTGTTCAGAGTGATGGTCGCGGGGTCAAACGAGTCCCACACGCTCGGATCCGTATAGGCCGGCTTGAGCGCTTCGTAATCGAGGCCCGGGATGCGCTTGATGTAGGGTAGCGGCGGCATGTTCATGATCGACATGCAGGGCACGCGCGACTTGGCGACCGCATCCAAAAGCTCGCGTACGCCAGGGGAGCGATATTGCGGCTCTTGCATAGCAAGCCCGACAAGATCGTAGTCCTTCGGATTGACGCCCGCTGCCGGACCGGCGGTGACCTTGCCTGGAAGCTTGCGCGAGTCGAGTTCTACCGGGTCCTTGCGTCCACGTATCGGCAGCCGCACACGAAAGCCTTCGCTATTGATCAGATCGGCCTCCGCAGGGAGACAAACCAGATGCAGCTTGTGCCCGCCGAACAGGATTTTGGACGCGAGGAGCGAACCATAAGACGCTCCCATGATCAGAATTTTGTAGGTTCCCGGCATAACGCACCTCCTCGACAGCGCTCGAAACGGCGAACCGGTCGCCGCCAATTCTTTCCGCGTATGAATGCTATTGGCCCAGCCAGAGCTATGCAATGCAAGCTATGCAATGCAGGCGGGGGGGGGGGGGG
>DASZCJ010000107.1:0-3977 GCA_035943155.1 Xanthobacteraceae bacterium
GCGGTACCAGCAGGTCTGGTGGTCAATGAACTCGTCACAAACGCATTGAAGTATGCCTTTGACAATGCCGGCGGACACATCCGCGTTCACTTCAGAATCATCAGCAATCGAAGCGAGGCATGCGTCTCAGTCGAGGACAATGGTAGAGGGATGCAGTTGCCTCCGATGAAGGGACTCGGCCTCACATTAATAGAGGGCTTCGCCCGGCAAATTCAGGGGCGCGTCGAATACGCGAAAGTCGACGTAGGCTCGAAAGTGATCCTGTGCTTCCCAGTCGCTCTCAAAAGCGATTGATAGCCGTTGGTCCTATCCCCAGTAGAGTCCGTTTGTAGCCCGAATGCGAAGTGCGGGAATGTCCACTTTCGCGCCGCTCTTAGGATATAAGCAGACGTGATGCGGACATCGTCCGAAGACGCCTGATGGCCCTAAGCGAACATTCGGTGACTGCGGTTCGATGTCCGCTAATTGGGTGAAAAGCGGACATTGACCAACTGTGGTCCATCGACTCCCAGTATGAGTGCGCGCTCTAGGTGGTTGCTTTCTTGAAATTCTCGCCGGCTTTCGTCCAGTTCACCGTGTTCCACCACGCTTTGAGATAATCGGGCCGCCGATTCTGGTACTTGAGATAATAGGCATGCTCCCAGACATCGACGCCGAGAACAGCCTGGGCGCCGAGCTCGAGCGGCGTGTCCTGATTGGCGGTGCTGATAATTTCGAGTTTCTTGTCCTTGTTGACGACCAGCCAGGCCCAGCCTGAGCCGAAACGTGCCCCGCCGGCGGCGTTGACCTTGTCGGTCATCGCCGGGACGCTGCCGAATGCGGCCTCGATTGCCGATTTGAGATCGCCGCCAGGCTCTTTCGCGCCGCCCGGCGCCATCAGCTCCCAGAAGAAGGAGTGATTCCAATGACCGCCGACATTGTTGCGCACGCCGGCGCGCACATTTTCGGGTACGGCGGCGAGATTTGCGAGCACCTTCTCGATCGGCATCGTGCCAAGCTCGGCCCAACTTTGCGCGATCTGGTTGGCGTTGTTGACATAGGCCGCGTGATGACGGTCATGATGGATCATCATGGTCTGTGCATCGATATGCGGTTCGAGCGCGTCGAACGCATAACCGAGCGGCGGCAGCTTGAACGGCCCGGTGGGGGCGGTCTGCGCAATAGTCCGGCCGATGCCGAGCGACAGCAGCGCGGCCGCGCCGGCGATGCATTTGAGATTTTCGCGTCTGTTCATGATTTCCTCCCGGGTGGCGTCCGGCGGACGCACGGTCCGGCTTGCTTCTGCCGCCCCTTTGCTTGCCCCTACGATTGTACCCCGGAGCCTATACGATATTCCCATGCGGAAAGGTCGCGTTATTGCCCGTCACAGGAATGCCGTCAGCGGCCGATCAATGCTTGATCAATTCCTTGATCAATTCCCCTGGCGGCGAAGGAATAGCGAAGCCGCCCGGCGACTTCGGTAAATCGCATTGCGGCCGAAACCGAAAAGCGTGCGGCTAAGCTTAGGCGGACGGCCGGAATAAAGCCGGACCAGGACCGACCCGCCGGGCATCAGCCAATTCCGGTTCGGGCGGAAACCCGACACAGCGCGACCAAGGCTAACTGACACTAACTGACAATGGCTCGCTTGAGCACGGCTACCTTGATGCCGTGCTCCGCCGTCGGCCAACGCCGCGAAGCACCAAATAGAGCCATATGACAGACAATATTTTATCCGCGATCCAGCTGCCTAAAATATAGCGATGTGAACGAACTGACATTTTGACCACTCCGTCAGCAAAACGCATGTACTGAGACGGCAGTTCCTTGCGCGAACCAACATACGCCGCGGATATTTCCAAACGCTAAACAACCGCCGCGAGCAGCAAGGCGTTGCCATCGGCGACGAACGGATGGATAGTATTCATCCGTAGGTAGGGAGGCTTTCGCCCATGCCCACCTCCAACGAATACCGCCAAAAAGCTGAAGAATGCTATCGCCTGGCGAATGAGGCTAAGAACGAGACAGATCGCTTAGCGTGTCTCGATCTTGCGCGCAGTTTCCTCGACGCAGCGGCGCGCCAAGAGGAAATGACTTCCGCCGAGATCGCCGCGGCGCAAAAGCCGGAGCGTGCGCCGAAGCTGGAAACTGAGACGTCGCAACCCAATACTGGCTGGGGATGGCGGCAGCTCTTGGGATTATTTCGTGAGCATCGTCATGACACGCAGGACACATAGCTATCACGGCTATGAACTTGAACTCCATTACGAGAACGACGACCGTTATCGGGTCACGATCTTCGATGGCAACGGCAGGCGAGTAGCCGCGACCGGCCCGCACTTGGAGCGACAAGGCGCTTTTATCGAAGCATCGCGATCTGTCGATCAGCTGCTGGCGCAGCAACGCGCCAAATAAAGTAAAGCTCCGTCATGGTTTGTCTCGGCATTACGCGCCGAGTGCCCGCCATCTCGTGCCCACTATCACGCGCCACCGTCACGGACCTGACCAGCGGATTGGCGCGTAGTGGCCGTTCTTGCCGGAATTATCCCAACGCATCCCGTGATCGCTGAACGTACTTCCCGGCTCGCCCACGGCGAATGCCAGTTTGTCGGGACTTACCGGATGGCCGGAGTTTGTCCACATCTCCCCGCTCGGATGCGCGGTCGGTAGCGGGACAACGGCCATGTGCAGGATCTTCGGAATTTCCGCGAAACGCTTTTTGCCTTCGATGCGGTAGGTGATCGGCACTTTGCTGGCGCCGAGATTATTGCCGATCAGCGGCGCCAACTGCGCCATCGGCCCGCCAGCCGCGCCGGTGAAAATCGCACCGAGCGCTTCGGTCTGCCGCGCATCGGCGCGCTCATCGATATAGGCGGCCACCGACCAGTTTCCGTCCGCCATCGGTCCGGGTGTGTGGATGGCAAGCGCCACGTTGAGGCCGTTGAGCGCGGTGCCGTCATAGCTGCCGGTTTCGATGTGGAAGATCAACGCCACGTTGCACACTCCTTCGCTCGGTCGGGAGGTCAACGGCGCGGCTTTCGAGATGAAACAGGGACATACGATGCTGCAATTACAATTTTCAAAATAATCGCCGGAGAAATTCCATTGAGCCTGGTTCGCCATCGCTCACTCCTCCTGGTAAATGCAGGACCGGTTAGCCGCCGATGTGCCACGCGCGAAAAGGCTACAACTTTCAAAGCTTGGTCGAAAGGCGATTTTCGCCCATGAAGCGCTCGCAGAAACGAGCGACAAGTGCAAAGAGCTGCGGCGGCACCGTGAGGCCGAGAATCGCAGACTGTTGCGAGCGCGCCGCGAGCGGCCAACTAATGGTTGCGCCGGCAAACGCTTTGATTAAATCGCGTCGCTTCATTCAAAAATCTCGTCGGCGCGACCTGATAGGGTAAGCGGGACGTTGATGCCGAATGCTTTGGCGGTCTTCAGATTGATGTAGAGCTTGATTTTGGTTGCCTGCTGGACTGGCAATTCAGCGGGTTTGTAATATTGCCGCCCGGCTGATTGAGGCTGGCGACAAGGCCGATTCGAACCGGGTCTGCTGCCGTTTCAACGCGGCCGGCGTCTAAGTCGCGGCAATTACCGATACTTGGCGACGAACAAGATCGGCGGCCATAGCTGGCAACCGATCATTTTGGTCTTCCGCCCAACGGTATTCGAGCGCCACATTACGGTCCTCAACGTAGCTCGTTTGCGCCAAGCCGCTGAGGAACGCGGCAAACGGCTGGGCAAAAGTTTGGGCGGAGCCGACGTTGAGCCATCCGACAACCGGCATCGCCGCCTGCTGCGCGCGCGCAGCGAGCGGTGTGAATGCGGCGGCGCCGCCGACGGCAAGGACAGCAAGGAACGCGCGGCGAAGAAAATTCGCGACCACCTCTCCCCGACGGGGAGAGGTGAGAGGTTTGTTTGCTGCGTGCCGTCTCACTCGATCACCTCGTCGGCGCGGCTGAGCAACGATTGCGGAACTGCGAGGCGGAGCATCTTGG
>DASZCJ010000108.1:0-2473 GCA_035943155.1 Xanthobacteraceae bacterium
GACAATGATGCCGCGCTCGCCGTCTTGCAGCGGTTCGAGCGGTTGCATCGCCGGCGCGGCGAGCCGCATTACATTGAACGTGCCGATCAGGTTGATCTCGATCACGCGGGCGAAGTCGGCGAGCGGCATCGGCCCATCGCGGCCGACGATGCGTTTGGCGGGTCCGATGCCGGCGCAACTGACCACAATGCGCGGCGCGCCGTGATCGGCGGCGGCTTTGACGAGCGCTTTCTCCGTCGCGGCGCTGTCGGTCACGTCGCAATGGATGGCGATGCCGTTGACGGCGGCCGCGACTTCGGCGGCTGCTTTGTCGTTGACGTCGAGGACGGCAACTTTGGCGCCGGCTTCCGCGAGCATGCGCGCGGTCGCCGCGCCAAGCCCGGACGCTCCGCCGGTCACGATCGCGGCATGGTTACGAATGTCCATGATCAGTTTTTGTCCATGATCAGATCTTGTCCATATCAGTTCAGCCCTCAGCTCGCCCCCAAGCTCACCCTTCAGCTCACACTTCAACTCACTTCGGCCGTTTGTTGAGCGCCCGCCACAATGACCTGCGGCGCCGGCGGCGCGGCGTAAAGCGCTTCGACCGCGGCGGCGCGATGGGTCAGGACTGCGCGCTGATTGATCGATCCTTTATCGGTCATTTCGCCGATGTCGAGCGACGGCGGCTCGGCAAGCAGAACGGCGCGGGCAATGCGTCCCGAAGTCCCGGTGCCGGCGGGGGCGAAGCTGTCGAGGCGCTGCGCAAAGGCCGCCACCACGCGGCGCTCGGCGAGCAATGGCGGCACCGAGGCGTTCGCCGCGAGATCGGGAACGATTTTGCGGCAGGCCTCGAGATCCGGAAAAATCAAAGCGGTGACCTCGTCGCGGTCAGCCCCGGCCAGCACCACGTCGCGGACGAGCGGCGCGCAATGGGCAATGAACGCCGCGCGCAGCGGACCAACGCTGACCCAGGTCCCGGTCGCCAGCTTGAAGTCCTCGGCGATGCGGCCGTCGAAGAGCAGACCCTTGCCAGGATCGTCCGGATCATCGAATTTCAGCGCGTCGCCGATCTTGTAGAAGCCTTCTTCGTCGAAGGCTTGCGCGCTCAACGTCGGATCGCGCCAATAGCCCGGCATGATGTTCGGCCCTTTCAGGCGCGCTTCGAGCTTGCCGCCGCTCGGCACCAGTTTCAGTTCCACGCCCGGCGCCGGCAAGCCGATATTGCCGACATGCGCGCATTCCCAGGTACAAGCGAGCGCAAGCGGCGCGGTCTCGGTCGAGCCAAGGCTCGACAGAAAAATGATCCGCTCGCCGGTCGTTGCGATGGCGAGCCGCTCCAGTTCGTCGCGCACATGCTGGGCGAGGCTCGCACCAGCGTAGAACAGCACCTTGAGCCGGCTGAAAAATGTTTTGCGCAATTCCGCGTCACTGCGCAGATAGGGTAGCAGCATCTCATAGCCCTTAGGCACGTTGAGGTAGATCGTCGGCGCGATGTCGCGCAGATTGCGCACGGTTGCTTCAATGGCGCCCGGCAGCGGCTTGCCTTCGTCGATATAAAGCGAGCCGCCATTGTCGAGCACCAGTCCGAAATCGTGGTTGCCGCCAAAGGTGTGGTTCCACGGCGGCCAATCGACCAGAACCGGCGGCTCGTCGGCGAAAAAGGCGAAGCCCGAGCGGATCATCGCCTGGTTCGCGCACAGCATGCGCTGGGTGTTGATCACGCCCTTCGGTTGGCCGGTCGAGCCCGAGGTGAACAGAATTTTGGCGACGGTGTCGGATCCGACTTTGGCGTGCGCCGCGTCGACGGCGGGCGTCGGCTGCTCGCGGGCAAGCGCCGCGAACAGCGTTGCCGCTCGATCGCCCGGTGGGTTTGCCGTTACCACCACCTCCACGCCGTTCGGCACCGCCGCAGCGATGGCGCGCGCGAAGGCGGCGCCGTTGGCAGCAAACACCAAGCCGGGCGTAAGAATTTCGACGATGGCTTTGAGCTTGCCGAAGTCTTGCGACAACAGCGAGTAGGGCACCGAGATCGGCGCATAGGGAATACCGACATGCATGGCGGCAAGCCCGAGGAGCGCATGTTCGATATCGTTGCCGGAGAGAATCGCGACCGGGCGCTGCGCGCTCAAGC
This sequence comes from Xanthobacteraceae bacterium, assembly GCA_035943155.1. Taxonomy (GTDB): domain Bacteria; phylum Pseudomonadota; class Alphaproteobacteria; order Rhizobiales; family Xanthobacteraceae; genus BOG-931. The sequence continues at coordinate 2,114 of DASZCJ010000108.1, forward strand.
CGCGCTGCAGCAGCGCCGCGGCGAGCGCGCGCACCGCCGCGAGCGTTTGCGCATAGCTTATGGTGCGCCAGCCGCCGCTTGCATCGCGCTGCGCCAGGAATGTCCGGTCCGGCGCGGCTTTCGCCCAATGCACCAGGCGTTCGGTCAGCGTGCGCGGATAGGCCGGCAGTGGATGCGGCGAGCGCATCAGAATGGCGCCGTCGCTGCGCCGCTCAACGACGACATCCGGCGGTCCGAGCTTGACCGGCCGCAGCGGGGGGCGAGCTTGCGTCACCTCTCCCCGGCGGGGAGAGGTCGGCCGCGCCGCGGCCGGGTGAGGGGGCAATGAGATAGAGATAATGAGTAACGCCGTGGGGGGGG
>DASZCJ010000109.1:0-8488 GCA_035943155.1 Xanthobacteraceae bacterium
ATACAAGGTTGCGGCGCGATTGAACCGCGCCCGAAAGCGGGCTCCCCTCTAATCGTCATCCGCCGCATCAAGCGTGCTGTCACCCTGATTAAACTTCTTGACTAAGAAAGCCCCATACAAGGGCCCTAGCGCCGATTCCGAAGAGAAGCACGAGCCCGTGAGTGACATCGACACCGCAGCGGCGGATAGTCTGAAAGTGCTTGACCCCAACCGGCCGATTAGAGAAGCGGACATCTGTCGACGCGTGAGTACACGCCCTAGCGCGCATCGCGCTGTAGAATCCGATATGCCGCGCCACTGACTTGGCGGTGACATCGTTCCGTCGCTCGCAATGACGCGATTCCTTCTCGCAAGCGGGAAGGTTACGAAGCCGGCACGCGCGCCTATTGCAAATTCAAGGCGACAAAGCGCGTGTCGCCGTTGGCGTTCGACACCAGCAGCACGACAAGCTTCTTGCCTTGCGTCTTGAGCGCATCGAGCCGCTTCTGCATGTCGGCGGGGCTGCCAACCGTCTCGTATTGCACCTGGACAATGACATCGCCCGGCGCCAGGCGCTTGTCTGGGTCGGCCGTCGCGACGCTGGGATCGACGCCAGTGACCAGCACGCCGTTGACGCCGCTCTTGATCTTGAACTTCTTGCGCAGATCGTCGGACAGGCCGGATAGTTCGAGCCCGAGCGTTTTCTGCACCACCGATTTGTCGGCAGGCGGTTCTTGCTTGGCGCTGGCTTCGGCGACCTTCTCGCTGTCCTGCAGCCGACCGACCGTGACCTTGTGCGTCTCCTGTTTGCCTTTGCGGATAACGACAACGTCGACCACCTTGCCAACCGGGGCATCGGCGACGACGCGCGGCAGGTCGTGCATTTCCTTGATGTCGCGGCCATCGAATGAAATCACCACGTCGCCTGGCTCGATGCCGGCCGGCTTGGCCGGCCCTTTGTCGTCGACGCCGGCGACCAGCGCGCCTCTCGGCGGTGTGATGTTCAGGCTCTCGGCGATATCGTCGGTGACCTGTTGGATGCGCACGCCGAGCCAGCCGCGGCGCGTCTCGCCGAATTGGCGCAGCTGATCGATCACGGCCATGGCGCTGTTGGCCGGCACGGCGAAACCGATGCCGATCGAGCCGCCGGACGGCGAAATGATTGCGGTATTGACGCCGATCACTTCGCCATTGAGGTTGAACAAGGGACCGCCGGAGTTGCCGCGATTAATCGCGGCGTCGGTCTGAATGTAATTGTCGTAAGGCCCGGAATTGATGTCGCGGTTACGCGCCGAAACGATGCCGGCGGTGACACTGCCGCCGAGACTGAATGGATTGCCGATGGCGATGACCCATTCGCCGAGCCGCAGCTTGTTGGAATCGCCGAACTTCACCGCCTTGAGCGGTTTGTCGGAGCGCACGCGCAACAGCGCAAGATCGCTTTTGTTGTCCTTGCCGACGAGCGTTGCCTTGAGCTTGGTACCGTCATTGAGGATGACACTGATCTCGTCCGCCTCGGCGATGACGTGATTGTTGGTCACCACCAGGCCCGACGGATCGATGATGAAACCGGAACCGAGCGAGTTGACGCGGTGCGGCGTCTGGTCGGTGCCGCCCGGGCCACGGCGATTCTTGAAGAACTGATCGAAGAACTCCTCCATCGGCGAGCCCGGCGGCAAATCGGGAAGCTCGGTGACGCGCGGATCGATTTTCTGCGAGGTCGAAATATTGACCACCGCATCGATCACCTGCTCGGCAACGTCGGCGATGTTCTCGGGCCCACGGGCCGCCGCCGGCTGGATGGCGCCGAACGCGAGCATGGCCGCCAGCGCGGCAACTTGCGCGAGGCGAACCGATAAATCGCCGGCGGAAAAGCGGCGCGCTTTGCAAGCAGCAAATTGCAACGGCGTGGCGGTGGGTATGGCGACAGACATGGAAACGGCGGCTCCGATTCATTCGAGATAACCGTTCGGCAAGGTGCTCTACTCCCGGCCGAGACGCAAGGCCGCACCGAGGACGCACGAAGCCGCACCACGAAAGCGCGATGCACTGGCTGCCGCATCGGGGCGGAAAAGCGACTCGACGCTTTGGCAACGCTGAAGGTTGGCTATTTGCGGTACAGCCACCACAACACGGCACAGATCGCCAATACGGCGACCGCGGCTATAATCGGGGTTTCGATCATGCGTTGTTTCGCTTCTGCAGCGGCGGCAGCTTAGCCTAGTTCTCGTTTCTTTTCGATCATCGCCACGCGATGAACTGCTATTCTGCCGTGTGCCCCGATTGCGGAAACGCAAATGAAGGAAAACTGTCATGACGAGTCCTGACCGCGACGGCAAGATCTTCGTCGGCAAGGGCGACCACGATCAGTTTCTATCGCTTGCGCTCGCCAATCGGCACGGCCTCGCCACCGGCGCGACCGGCACCGGCAAGACCGTATCGCTGCAGGTGTTGGCGGAAGGCTTTTCGCGCGCCGGCGTGCCGGTCTTTGCCGCCGATATTAAAGGCGACCTGTCCGGGATCGCCGTGCGCGGCGAGGCCAAGCCCGAACTCATAAAACGCGCCAAGGACATGGGTTTCGATTACGAGCCGGAAGAATTCCCAGTTGTTTTCTGGGATTTGTTTGGCCAGCAAGGCCATTCGATCCGCGCCACGGTGTTCGAGATGGGGCCGCTGCTCGTTTCGCGCATGCTCAATCTCAACGACGTGCAGGAAGGCATTATCAATATCGCGTTTCGCTTCGCCGACGACGATCCTGAGATCAAGGCCACCGACGGCGAAGGGCTCGTCGATCTCAAGGATCTGCGCGAGCTGCTCAGCTATTTGTCGAAGAACGCGAAAGACATCAGCAGCCGCTACGGCAACGTCGCGACCAGCGCGGTCGGCGCCGTCGAGCGGCAGCTTCTGGTGCTGGAGAACCAGGGCGGTACCAAATTCTTCGGCGAGCCGGCGCTGGCGATCGAGGATCTGATGACGATCGCGCCAAACGGCCGCGGCACCATCAATGTGCTTGCGGCCGACAAATTGATGTCCAGCCCGCGGCTCTACGCGACCTTCCTGCTTTGGCTGCTCTCAGAGCTGTTCGAAAAACTGCCGGAGGTCGGCGACCCGCCGAAGCCCAAGCTCGTCTTCTTTTTCGACGAGGCGCATCTTCTGTTCAACGAAGCGCCCAAGGAATTACTCGACAAGGTCGAGCAGGTCGTGCGCTTGATCCGGTCCAAGGGCGTCGGGGTTTATTTGGTCACCCAAAATCCCGTTGACGTACCGAATAATGTGTTAGTGCAATTGAGCAATCGCGTGCAGCACGCATTGCGCGCATTCACGCCGAGCGACCAGAAAGCAGTGAAGGCGGCGGCCGAGACGTTCCGGCCCAATCCCAAGCTCAATACCGCGCAAGTCATCATGGAGCTCGCCAAGGGCGAGGCGCTGGTATCGTTTCTCGAAGGCGGCGGCACGCCGAGCATGGTCGATCGCGCGATGATCCGACCGCCCTCGGCGCGCATCGGACCGGTCACGCCGGATGAACGCAAGGCGGTGATGGCGAAAAGCCCGCTGAAGGGCAAATACGACACCGCCGTCGATCCGACTTCGGCGTTCGAGATATTGCAGCGGCGGTTGGCCGGCGGTGGCGCACTACAGCCAGCTTCGCCGCATGGCGGGACGAGCGCGTCCAATGGTCCGGCATCGAGCGGATCCGCGTCGCCGGCGCCACCGGCCGAAGGCGGCATCGTTCACCGCATCGGCGAAAAATTTCGCGGCATATTCGGTATCGGTCGGCCGCGCGGCACGCCGCTGACCGCTTCGCAAAGCGTCGCGCGCAATGTCGCCCGCGCGGTCGCCGCCGGCGTCGCCACCCAAGTCGCGGCGCAATTCGCCAAATCGACCGGCAGTAAAACGGCCGGCGCCCTCGGCAAGGCCGTGGTGCGCGGCGCGCTCGGCGGCGTATTGCGGCGGTGACGCTGGTAACGCCGCCCTGGCGCCTTCGGGCTTAACGCCTATCCCGTCGAAAACCCGCAAATTCCCGCGACGGGGCAGGAGGTCATAACGGATCCTTAACCAATGTCGCGGAAGAGTTAATCGTTAGCGCTCGTTGGGCGCCTGCCTTTGGGGAGAGCGGGGGGCGTGACGAAGATACCGTTCGCGATTGCGATTGCAGCTGCTGCATTGAGCGTCGTGCCAGCAGGGGCTGCCGATTTGGGTCGATTCCCGCCGGCCGCACGATTCTATCCGCCGCCACCACCGGTGTTGCGGGTGTACAACTGGACCGGATGCTATCTGGGCGCTCAGGCCGGCGGCGCCTTCGCCGACAACAAGATCAACGGCGATTTGGCGGGATTTCTCTTTATCGAGAACATCAGTGCAACCGCCGCGCTTGTCGGCGGCCAAGTGGGCTGCGACCTTCAGTTTGCCCGCAATTAGGTTATTGGCGCGCGGATCGATGGAGCTTGGACCCACCTGAACGGCAGCGAAGCCTTGAGCGGGACCCAAGGCTTGGCACCAAGCACAGACCCGATGCTAAGCGGCAAACTCGACTTATTAGGAAACCTGAATTTTAAAGCCAATGCCATCGCAACGGCGACCGCTCGGATCGGTTACGCCGTCAACTATGACTCCATCGCAGGTTTGTTTTATCTGAAGGGCGGTGGCGCATTCGTGGACTACGACACGTCCACCTTTAACGGCCAAGCCACCGTATGCACCGCTTTCGATCCCACAAAAGGGACTTGCACGGGTACATCGGTGGGTAGAGCCGTTACTTTCAATGCGCCATCGGCAAACCGTTTCGGCTGGACAATTGGTGTCGGGACCGAATGGGCGGTATTCGATAATTGGTCGGTTTTCGGCGAGTGGGACTATATGAATTTTGGCACGCACAATGTGACTTTTACCGATCCCAACTTTGGATCGACCCAAGTCAGTGTCAAGCAGCAGATCAACGTCTTGAAAATGGGTATCAACTATCGGTTTGGTAACACGCTGCCGCAGCAATACCCTTAAGTCCCGCGATCCGCTGCAATATCCAAACGCTCAGCTCAAGATCCCGACCGCGCGCGACGCCACGAGCGCAATGGTCGCGAGCGAAATAACCGATTCGGCCATCATCAGCAGCTTGGCTCTTACCGTGAGCGGAAACGTATCGGCCGGTGAAAACGCCGTCGCGTTTGTAAACGCCAAAAACAGGTAATCGATAAAGCCAGGGGACCAGTTCGCAAACTGTTCGCGGTCAACGGTCGACTGTTGTTGCGTGAATAGAAAATCGTTCTTGCGTTCTGAGACGAGTTCCCTTGCGGCGGGACCGCCACGATCCAAGGCCCAGAACCACAGTGCGAAGATTACGACGTTCGTCACCCATATATTCACCGCATCTAACAGCAGCGTTCGGCCGCTACCGGCATTCCCGGCTAATATTGCCGCAATCAATCGGGCAAGGGCGCCGAAGTTCATCAGCGTGGTGATAGCGGTCAGACTAATGGCCAGGCGTCGGACGATTCTTCTATCGCGCCCGACAAGGCTCCATTGTTCGTCCGTTGATGCCTTGTGGGCACGCTTTTGCGTCCACGCGGTCGCGACGGAAAGTGGAATGAGAAGCGCAAGCTCCAGGCCGGGCGCCAGCCAGCGTGGTCCCACGGTTAGGTCATTGACGATTCCGATTTGCAGCGCCGCGACAACCAAAACGGCGCCGCGCGCCAGCCAGAAATCGATGGGCTTGGCTGTTAGGTGTTTGTGAGGATTAACCATTTGCATCGCCGCGGTCCCTCCGAGCGCTGGTTTGCGATGGAAGCCCAGCAGAGTTTAGCCGTGTGCCGCGTCTTGCCAATCCGGCCGGTTCCATCGCCGCAGAAAAGCCGCTTGAGCGCGAGCGTGTCGGCACCGTCCAGTTTGAGAGTGTGTCTTTCCAGCACTAGAGGAGATGGGCCTTCACCTGTACCGTTACTTTCATGAAGAAGCTCGTTCTACCAATGGTCGCGGTGCTGGCTCTCCTGAGCATCGCCGCCTGTGCGCAGTACGTCGGCAAGGGCAAAGCCCCGCCGCCGGTCGTTACTAAAGGCTAGACAAGCGGTGTTTAAGGGAACCGGCCATCGTGCCGGTCCCCTTATCTTTTTGTTTCAGTTTTTCTTTGTGTCGCGATTGGCAACACCGCGCGATGGCGCGCGGGCGCGCTTTCGCCACCTTAAGCCTTGCCAACGCGCCAGCCGACGGACGCGCGCATAGGCAAATTGAGTTGAGGTGGTGTGCCCGGTCGCTCGCGCGGGCTACATACAAACCGGGACTAAGAGGACGAACGATCGTTGGACGAACGATCGTCAGGACGAGGCGGCCGGCGCTTCTATTATCGTGTGCGTATATTCGACGCTGTCATACACGGACACCTGAACAATCGGATAACCGGTCTTGATGGCGAGCGCCGCCGACTGGGCGGCTTCCGATGTCGTATAAGAGCCCTTCGTTTGCCGGTCTACTTGGAGCAAATATCGGCCGCGCTCCGGCCGCACGCTTTGTGAAACGACCTCTTCGACTTCCTTTTCGGAATTATCCCTTGCACGCATTTTGATTTGGCGCGAAGCCATTCGGTACTCCTTGGTTGGGGGACGCCCCTATGTAGTTCTTCTGGGCACCGGGCGCTAGTGCAGTGGATTTTGAAGTTCCTACAGTTCAGTCGTGAGACGTAAAGAGATTGGAGTGGCGATTTCTATGGCATACACCGTCACCAGCGACACCCTAGGTCTCGCCATAGGTCCCGTGTCGGAAACAGCAAACGACGTGCATGAGGCGCTTAGCAAAGCACGCCAGATGTATGAAACGGGGCTGGTCAATGTATCTATTAAAGACCAAGCGGGGCACAAAATCGACGGCGACGAGCTACTGGCGTGCATAACGGGAAATAAGACGCTCACCAACGACCTTCAAGTAAAATAGAGTGATCGCTATCGAGGCGAAAGCGGAGCTGACATGTGTGCTGGCAGCGCGTCGTAATTTCCGTCTTCCGAAAGTACAGCAATGTTTCGTATGCTCAGACGAAAACCAATCTGACAACATCGACGCTCCCCGCGTGACATACCGCCTTGTCAGGCTAGCAATCGCGCAACTGCTTGCTGCCGTCGCCGTGGTCGCAGCGCCGAATATACAAGTGCGGTCGCAAAGCGGCGCAATCTGGACCGTGCCCGAAATCGGCGCCCTGCCGCGCGACGCGCATGGTCTTCAAATACGCGAGGGCCGCGACCTCGTCACTGCTACTTACGCGCATATCGGTCCGAATGTGCCGGACGAATCCAAGCGCTATGCCGGCAATAATCTCGCCTGCAGTAATTGTCACCTTCAGGCCGGCACGAAGAAATTCGGATTGCCCTTGTTCGGCCTCTACGGCGATTTTCCGCAATATAGTGCACGTTCCGGCGACGACATCAGCATCGAGGATCGCATCAATTCGTGCATGACACGGAGCATGAACGGACGTCCATTGCCGACCGATGCGCCGGAGATGCTGGCGGTCGTCGCCTACATTAAGTTTCTCAGCAGTGGCGTCCCATCCGGCCAACAATTGCCCGGGCTCGGTACCGGCCGGATGCAGGAGCTGAATCGCGCTGCCGATCCGACGCGCGGCCGGCCGCTCTACGCGCGCATCTGCGCGACATGCCATCAACCCGACGGATCGGGCGTGGCCTACAGTCTTGCAAACTCCGACCTTGGTTATGTCGATCCGCCTTTGTGGGGAGCCGGCTCATTCAATGACGGCGCCGGAATGGCGCGCATTATCACCTTGGCAAACTTCATCCACTTCAACATGCCGCACGGCACCGACTACCTGGACGCGCGACTGAGCATCGAGGAGGCGTGGGACATAGCAGCGTTCGTCTTGTCACAACAGCGACCGACCCGCGCCAGTTTCGCGCACGACTTCCCCAACCTGTTGCTTAAGCCGGTGGACATGCCCTACGGCCCTTACGCAGATCGTTTCAGCGAGAGGCAGCATAAATTTGGACCGTTTGCGCCGATCCGCGCCCAAATCAAGCTTCTCAAGAAGGCTCATGACCGTCATTGAACCAAACGCGGTACAATTCCACCGCGTGTCAATGATATCGCGCTGGCTTTAGAGAAAGCCGACACCGCCAGCCGTCGCTCGCTTGCAAATTTCGACGACCGCGCCTTACCCGCGCACCAACCAGACAATGAACAGGCCGACCAGCGCCGAGACGATTCCGGCGATGCGTAACGGGCCGTCCGGGGTGTCGAGCACCGTCGTCATCATGCGCTTCGCGCTCGTTGGAAAGGCCGCCAGCACAATGCCTTCGAGAGCGAAGAATAAGCCGAGCGCCACGATGAAGTCAGACATCGGCGGGTCTAACGGCTCGACGCGGTCGCGCTACTTGTTGGCGTTGCTTGCGCGCGGCGGGTTGGCCCCCGGAGCCGCCGCCGCGCCAGGTGCCGCTGCACCCTCCGACTGGCCCTTGCCGCTTGGATCGCCGAAGAACTTGAAGAAATCGGAGTCCGGACGCAGCACCAGATGTGT
>DASZCJ010000110.1:0-10453 GCA_035943155.1 Xanthobacteraceae bacterium
GCATCATAAAGCGCTTGGAGCGGGCTCGTGCCGCGGGAGCGCCAGTCGCCTCCGCCGAGTGGCCCGCCGCTTTGTCCTCGACCTGATGTTGAGCTGCGCCGGGTGGGGGCGCAACCAGCGCCGGCAGATTGACGATTTGCGGATTGCCAGCATCGCCTGTCGCTGCCGTAGCGCCGGCGGCGGCGTGATCGGGGCTCTCGGCCATTTCGGATCTCCAGCGTGGTTGACCAGTCGTTAACTGGGTTTGGTTAGCGATTGGTTACCGTTGCGCTTCGGCCGCAAGCCGCTCGCCAAAATCTAATCGGCGAAACCGTTCTCCTGTGCGAGCTGGCGTAGCGAGACTTCGGGGCGGGCGCCGAGATGCTGGATGACTTCGGCCGCCGCCAGCGCGCCGAGCCGACCGCAACTGCGGTCGTCGAGACCACGGGCGAGCCCGGATAAGAAGCCGGCGGCGAACAAATCGCCCGCCCCGGTGGTATCAACGACGCGGTCGACCGGAAAAGCCGGCACCGCCTCGATCCCGTCGGGACCGACCACGACACAGCCCTTCTCGCTGCGCGTCACCACTGCCGCGGCGACATCGGCGCGTAATGCGGCAATGGCGCTATTGAAATCGGAGGTTTGGTAGAGGCTATGCAGCTCTGTTTCATTAGCGAAGATCAGATCGACGGTGCGCGACCACATCAGCTCCAGGAATTCGTCCCGCCAGCGGTCGACGCAAAACGCATCCGACAGCGACAGCGCGACCTTACGGCCGCTGCCATGGGCGATCTTAGCCGCTTTGAGGAAAGCTTCTTTGGCATGCTTGGGATCCCACAGATAGCCTTCGAGATAGGTAACGGCGCTCGATGCAATCATCTCCTCATTCACGTCACCGGGATGCAGATCCTGCGCTGCACCCAAATAGGTGTTCATAGTGCGCTCGCCGTCGGGCGTCACCAGTACATAACAGCGTCCAGTCGACGGTCCATCGGACTCCGGCGGCGTCGCAAACGTCACGCCGGCGGCGCGGATATCGTGGCTGAACGCCCGGCCAAGGCTGTCGGCTTTAAGCTTGCCGATGAATGCCGCGCGGGCGCCGAAACCGGCGACACCGACGACGGTATTGGCGGCGGAGCCGCCCGACATCTCGACCGCCGGGCCCATCGCGTCATAGATCGCCTGCGCGCGCGCCTCGTCGATCAGCGCCATGGTGCCCTTGCGCATGCCGTGCGCCAGCAGAAAATCGTCGTCCGCGCGGGCAATCACATCGACGATGGCATTGCCGATGCCCAAGACATCATAGCGGACATCATAGCGAACGGTTGCTGACATCTGGTGATCTCGGGTTAGATCGGAGGCGGTTGCGCGGGGTCGCGCACTATAACCGTCGCCTCTTGCACGGCAAGCCGACGGCGTGGCATTGGGGACGCTGGTGGGACACCGCCGGACCGCGCCACGCCGCTATCAAGCGGATCGGCTTGTACACTCGACTTACACACTCGCCTTACACACTGGACTTGCACGCTTTAGCGAGGTCTTTGCCAACCATGAAATTCAAGGAGCTGATTTTTTCCGGCGTGCAGCCGACCGGCAATCTCCATCTGGGCAATTATCTCGGCGCCATCAAGCGCTTCGTCGAGCTACAGGATCGCTTTGAGTGCATCTATTGCGTCGTCGACCTGCACGCCATCACCGTATGGCAGGATCCGAGCGAATTGCCGCGCGCGATCCGCGAGGTCACCGCGGCATTTCTCGCCTGCGGCATCGATCCCGGAAAGAATATCGTGTTCAACCAGAGCCAGGTCGCCGAACACGCCGAGCTCGCTTGGGTTTTCAATTGCGTGGCGCGGCTCGGCTGGCTCAACCGCATGACGCAGTTCAAAGAGAAGGCCGGCAAGGATCGCGAGAACGCTTCGGTCGGTCTTTATGCTTATCCAACGCTGATGGCCGCCGACATTTTGGTTTATCGCGCAACGCATGTACCTGTCGGCGAAGACCAGAAACAGCATTTGGAACTGTCCCGCGATATCGCGCAGAAGTTCAACAATGATTTTGGCCAATCGATCCGGGACAAAGGCTTTGGCGACGCGTTCTTTCCGCTGCCCGAGCCGCTGATTACCGGCGAAGCGACGCGCGTGATGTCGCTGCGCGACGGATCAAAAAAAATGTCGAAGTCGGATGCTTCGGATTTCTCGCGCATCAACCTCACCGACGATGCTGACGCGATCGTTCAGAAAATCCGCCGCGCTAAGACCGATCCAGAGCCGCTGCCGAGCGATGAAAAGGGATTGGCGAGCCGGCCTGAGGCCGACAACCTGGTTGGGATTTATGCGGCGCTTGCGGATACCGATCGCGCCGGCGTGCTCAAGCAATTCGGCAACGCGCAATTCTCGACGTTCAAGGCGGCGCTAACCGACCTTGCGGTTGCCAAACTTGGCCCGATCGGTGCCGAAATGAAACGCCTCCTGCACGATCCGGCGGCGATCGATGCGGTGCTCGCCGACGGCGCCGAACGGGCGCGCAAGCTGGCCCGTCAAACCATGAACGCGGTCAAGGACGTGGTCGGTTTCGTGCACTAGCCGATCGCTTCGACAAAGGCCTTCGCACGCACCCGAGCGCAACCCGACGCCTGCTGCAAGCGTGGGGGTCGGTCTCGGCACGACGGGTCCCCTTGAACTTCCAAGGCAATTCGCCACCTAGTATGATAGATTGATGCGAGTCACGGCGCGGTTTTCGCCCGAGCGAAATGCTCCGTGATGGAGGGCCCAATGTTCATTCAGACCGAAGCCACGCCGAATCCAGCGACGATGAAATTCCTGCCCGGCGGTCCGGTGCTGGAAAGCGGCACGCTTGATCTGCGTGACGCCGCTCAAGCCGAACAGCAGTCGCCGCTCGCCGAGCGGCTCTTTGGCATCCCTGGCGTCAGCGGGGTTTTTTTCGGCTCCGATTTCATCACGGTCACCAAAAGCGCCGGCGAGTGGCAACAGCTCAAGCCGATGATTTTGGGCGCCATCATGGAGCATTACATGTCGGGCGCGCCGCTTTTGGCAGCCGGCAGCCGTGAAGTCGCCGATGGCGACGAATTCTTCGACGACGCGGATGCCGCGACTGTCGCCACCATCAAGGAGCTGATCGAGACGCGGGTTCGCCCCGCGGTCGCCAACGATGGCGGCGATATCACTTTCCGCGGCTTCAAGGACGGCGTGGTTTATCTCAACATGAAAGGCGCCTGTTCTGGCTGTCCGTCGTCGACCGCAACGCTGCGCCACGGCATCCAGAACTTGCTACGTCACTTCATTCCTGACGTCACCGAAGTTCGCCCGATGTAATTTGGCGGATTTGCCGCCGGCCATCACCCGTACGTGACTCTTCATGCGCGTGCTCGCCATCGATACGGCGCTCGCCGCCTGCGCAGCTGCCGTTCTGGAAACCGGCCGCGGCATCGTCGCGAGCGAGAACCTACCCATGGTCCGCGGCCATGCCGAAGCGCTGATGCCTCTGATCGCGCGCGTCATGAAACAATCCGATACAGCGTTCCGCGCGCTTGACCGCATCGCAGTGACGACCGGCCCCGGCAGCTTTACCGGTGTGCGCGTCGGGCTTGCCGCTGCCCGCGGATTTGCCGTCGCGACGGGGGTGCCGGTCGTTGGCGTTTCAACGCTGGCGGCCTATGCCGCCCCCTACCTCGCGGCGGATGGCAAGTCGCCGGTCATCGCTGCAATCGATGCACGGCACGAGCACGTCTATTTACAGGTGTTTGGTCCCGGCGGTCAGACTCTGGTCTCACCCCGACTTGCGCGATTGAGCGAAGCGATAGCTGCGGCGTCCAATGCGCCGGCTTGTCTGGTCGGCTCGGCCGCGCGAGCCGTGGCTGACGCGTTGTCGAAAACAGCGCCAACCCCACGCCATGTCGACGCCCGCGCGGCGCCTGACATCGCCTGGGTAGCGCAGATCGGCGCCGTTACGCCGGAAACGGAGGCGGCTCCAAATCCGCAATATCTGCGCGCCCCGGATGCGCAGCCGCAAAACGCCGCCCAGCTGCCGCGCCGATGATGAATTTCGTATCTCGGCTGTTGAACCGTAGCGCGCCAAGCATTTCCGAGGCGCGCCCGGCCGACGCGCCGGCAATTGCCGCGATACACGGCGCCTCATTTCAACGCGGTTGGGGCGAGGATGAGATCCAGCAGCTGTTGCTTGAACGGAATGTCGTTAGCCATCGCACCACGGCTGGCGGCAAATTGATTGGCTTTATCCTGTCGCGCGTGGCTGCGGGTGAAGCAGAAATCTTGTCGGTCGCGATTTCGCCGCCTTGGCGCGGCCGCGGCCTGTCGCGGCAATTGCTTGATCTGCACCTGCGGCGGCTCGCCGGCATCGGCATTCGATCGGTGTTTTTGGAGGTCGGCGCTCAAAACGCGCCAGCCTGCCGGCTCTACCGTCGCGCCGGCTTCCAGGAGGTCGGCCGCCGAAACGGTTATTACGAGGACGGTGCGACCGCGCTGGTGTTGCGGCGCGATCTCGGTTGAGGACCGTCCGCGAGCGGGGGGCAGGAACGAGTATAAAACCCCGTAAACCGAAATGGGCGAAGCGCACAGTAAATGAAGTTTAGGTTTCAGATAATTGCATGCCGCACTTTCGCCGAAACCCATTCGCTGACAATGACCGTTGCGATGATAATTAGCAGAATCAACGATACGTGTGTCCAAGCGAGCGTGGTGATCGCGGCGTTGAGCGGCAGGCCGATACCTCCGGCGCCCACCAGGCCTAGTACCGTCGACTCGCGGATGTTGATGTCCCAACGGAAGACCGAAATGCCCGCGAACGCTGGCATGACCTGGGGCACGATGGCGTAAGCCGTGACTTGCGCGCCGCTTGCGCCGGTCGCGCGCACCGCCTCGACCTGGCGCTCGTCGATCTCTTCGATAGCTTCGTAGAGCAGTTTGGCGCAGAAGCCGATCGAGCGCAGCCCAATCGCCAGAATGCCAGCGAGCACACCCGGCCCGATAATGGTCACCAGCATCAGTGCCCAGATCAGCGCATTGATCGAGCGTGATGCCACGATGATGAACAATGCCACCGGCCGCACAACTGCAACGCTTGGCGTTGTGTTACGCGCCGCGCAATAGGCGACAGGCACCGCGAGTATGATGGCCAGCGCGGTGCCAAGGGTGGCCATGTTGATGGTGTCCCACATCGGCCGCCATAGCACACCGATGAAACCCCAGTCCGGCGGGACCATGCGCGTGGCCAGATCGACCGCCTGCGCCGGCGCGTCGGTTACGAATACCCAGATCGTCTTGTCAGAGATCAGTTGGCAGCAGGAGACAAAAATCGCCGTACCTGCGAGCCACATCGCCCATACCGCAAACTGTGTCCCGCGCTCACGGCGACGCCAGATCTTCGTACCGTGCCGAAGCTCCACCGTCATTACTGCACCCAGCGGCGAACGTAGCCGGACAAATATTCCATCAGCATCACGATACCGATGATGATCAACAGAATCGCGGCGGCAGAATCAAACTCGTAGCGGTTGAATGCGGTGTCCAATGTCGCGCCAATGCCGCCGGCGCCGACGATGCCAACCACTGCGGACTCGCGAAAGTTGATGTCGAAGCGGTAGAGGCCAAGCCCGATCATGCGCGGCATTACCTGCGGCTGGACACCATAATTGATCCATTGCAGCCAGCCCGCGCCGGTCGCGCGTACGGCCTCTGCCGCCGAAGGATTCATGTCCTCAATGTCCTCGGCAAGGAGTTTGCCGTAAAACCCAATGGTGGCAAACGACAGCGTGACAACGCCGGCGAAGGGTCCGAAGCCAAACAACTTGACGAAGAAGATTGCCAGGATGATTTCCTGGAAACTGCGCGATACGGCGAGGATGCAGCGGCTGATGTAATAGACCAGGCGTGGCGCGACGTTCTTTGCAGCACCGATACCGACCGGAATCGAAATCGCGATGCCGATCACAGTGGAGACCACGGTCATCCACAGACTTTCAAGAATGCCCTCCGTGATGTCGCTCCAGCGGCTGGTGAAGTTGGGTGGAAAGAACGCCGCAAAGAATCGCGCGCCACGCGGAAGGCCGTCCCAGACGCGCGCCCAGTTTACATCGATCGTGCCCAAGGCCAGCGCCAAGTAGACGACGGCGCTGAAGATGAGCGCCCAGCGCAGCCAGGCACGCTCGATCAGCGGCGACTTTTTCCAATGGCGAGGGGCGATTGTAGCAACTGTCATATGTACCACCCGTCACCGGCGACTATGTCAGCCCAGCCATACGGTCGCGATCCGGCTGGCGGGTTTCCAGCGAAATAACTTTGCTAGGCTGCTCGACTGTCCCGTCTGCGCTCTCATCAACTTTGTGAATGCTCGCCGACCAGTCTTCCTCGCCGTAGATTTTCGTCAGTACCTCGGCAGTGAGCCCGGTCGGCGGACCGTCGTAAACGATCTCGCCAAGTTGCAGGCCTATCACCCGCTCGGCGAACATCTGCGCCAGCATGACATCATGGATATTGATAATTGCCGAAAGACCGCGTTCGCCACAGAGTTCCTTGATCAGCCGCATGATTTGCCGCGATGTCTTCGGGTCGAGCGAAGCGGTTGGCTCGTCCACCAAAAGCAAATCGGGATTTTGGATCAGCGCCCGACAGATGCCGACTCGCTGGCGTTGCCCGCCGGACAGTTGGTCCGCGCGCTTGTCGGCCATGTGATCGAGACCGACGCGGGCGAGCAGCCTGAACGCCTCATCGACGTCGGCTTGAGGGAATTTCCGCATGAAGCTTGGCCAGAAGCCGACGTAGCCCAACCGTCCGCTCAACACGTTCTCCATCACGCTGAGCCGCTCGACCAACGCGTATTCCTGGAAGATCATTCCCATACGCCGGCGCGCGCGGCGCAATTGGCGGCTGCCGAGCTGCGTGATCTCGGTATCATTGAGTCGCACCGTACCGGCGGTCGGCTCGACCAGCCGGTTGATGCAACGAATGACAGTCGATTTTCCAGCGCCCGATGGTCCGATCAGCGCCGTGATCTCGCCGTCGAAGATGTCCAGGTCGATGCTCTCGAGCGCTAGATCGCCCGTCCGGTAGCGCTTCGCCAAGCCTCTGATCCGAAGCATTCGCGGCGTCCCCCAAAATAGCCGGCGGACTATTTACTTATTTGCACGTTGCTTATTTGCACGTGTACTTGACCCCGTTCGCCGCATCGATCTTGCGAATGACGCTCCAGTCCTTCTGATAACTGATCGGGACGAAACGATCCTCGTTCTTGAATTCCGCCTTCAACGCCGAGCCCTCCCACGGGAAGGTCAAGAATGCTTGTTTGATCTTTTCGACCAGCGACGGATCGAGGTTGTAGACATAACCGTAGCCGGTAGTCGGGAAGGTATCGGATTTGTAGATCGACCTAATTTTGGCGCGATCAACGACGTGGCGATCGAACATGCGGAACATCACCTCGTTAGCGATTGCTGCGGCATCATAATCTTTATTGGCGATGCCGATCACAGAGTTGTCGTGTTTTCCGGAGAATACCGCGGTGAAATCGCGGTCAACCTCTAGATTGAAGTCTGCCTTCAGAATCGCGGAAGGCGCTTTATACCCGGAGTTGGAGGTCGGTTCGGTGAAGGCTATCTTCTTGCCCTTAAGGTCCGCCGGCGTCTTGATCGGGCTGTCGGCTGGCACGATGATCTCCATCTGGTAGCCGAACTGGCCATCCTTGTTGCCCATGATGACGAAGGGGACAAAACCCGCGCAGTTGACCGCGATCGGGTTGGAGCCGGTGTTGAATCCAGCGACATGCAGTCGACCCGAGCGCATCGCCTCGATCTCGGCGGCGTTTGACTGTACCGGGAAGAACACGACCTTCTTTCCGGTCGTCTGCTCCATGTACTTGACGAAGCCGTCCCAGGCTTTGGCGTAAACCGCCGGATCCTCGACTGGCGTATAGGCAAAGACCAGAGTCGATGGATTGACCAGTTGCTTCGGATCGGTCGGTGCATCGGCAACGAGATCGCCGTCGCGATCGCAATAGGCCTTATCAAGGTCGCCGCGCGGACAGTCTTGTGCATGGGCTAAGCCGATCAGGCCTGCGCTGAGAATGAGCACCGCGAAAGTCAGCACGCGGATATTGATTTGCTGTGTCATGATCGCCCCCAATTTTTCCGACCCGGCTCCTGGTCATTGCCCGGCAACCTAGCCTAGCAGTAAGCAAAGAGAAATTGACCTGTCTGGCGACGCCAGGATGCAGGGCATGTCGCTCTTGCCCAAAAAGCAGACATCCACAGTTACCCTGTCGTGGGTCGCCTTGATTTCGTACTGTGCGGAGGGTCGCGCGTCACCGCGCCTAACGTATTGCGGCCACCTATATCAAGCCCGGATCTCAAGGATCCGCAGCGCCAGCCCCAGGCATGGATTGAGAGTATTATTTTGGGCAAAATCCCGGTAAACGGACAGCCGCAACGATGCTTGCCATCGTTCCGGGATGGAGAATTCGGTTCCGGTCCTGGAGCTTGTTCCTCGATCGGTCACAAAGGCTTGGATTCGCAGTTAACTTATGAGCCAATCCCGTAAGCTTTACGTCAAATCGTTTGGTTGTCAGATGAACGTCTACGACTCGCGTCGGATGGCGGACACCTTGGCGTCGCACGGTTACGTCGAGACTGCCGCAGCCGAGGATGCCGATCTCGTCATCTTGAATACCTGCCATATCCGCGAGAAAGCCGCTGAAAAGGTTTACTCCGAACTTGGCCGCGGGCGCCGCCTCAAAGAAACCGCCGCGGCCAAAAATCGCCGTGTGCTCATCGCGGTAGCCGGTTGTGTAGCGCAGGCCGAGGGCGAAGAGATCATCCGCCGCGCGCCGGCAGTCGATCTGGTATTCGGACCGCAGAGCTACCACCGCTTGCCTATGCTATTGGCGCGCGCCGAGCGCGATGGCCGCGCCGTCGATACCGATTTCGCGACCGAGGACAAATTCGCGCATCTTGCGCCGCCAAGCACAGCGGCGATCCGCGCGCGCGGCGCTTGCGCCTTCGTTACGGTGCAAGAGGGCTGCGATAAATTTTGTACGTTTTGCGTTGTGCCCTATACGCGTGGCGCCGAACTGTCGCGACCGGTTCAGAGCATCATTGCTGAAATCGAATTGCTGGCCGAAGCCGGCGTGCGCGAGGTCACACTCATCGGCCAAAACGTCAACGCCTACCATGGCATGGGCCCGAACGGCCGTGCTTGGTCGCTGGCGCGTCTGCTTGAACGGGCCGGACTGGTGCCGGGCATCGAGCGCTTGCGCTATACGACCAGTCATCCGCATGACATGGATGATGAACTAATAGCAGCACATCGCGATTTGCCGAAGCTGATGCCGCAACTGCATTTGCCCGTGCAATCCGGCTCGGACCGAATTCTTGCCGCCATGAACCGCAGCCATACGCGGGCCGATTATCTCAATCTCGTCGAGCGGCTGCGCCAGGCCTGCTCCCGTCTCGCGCTTACCACCGATTTCATCGTGGGATTTCCCGGCGAGAGCGAAGACGATTTTGCCGCAACGCTCGGCTTGGTTACCGAGGTCGGGTTTTCCGGGGCATTCTCGTTCAAATACTCGCCGCGCCCGGGTACGCCCGGCGCTGAGATGCCAGGGCAGATCGAGGAAGCGTTCAAATCGGAACGGCTGCAACGCCTGCAGAGGGCGGTCGACGAACACCAAGCCGCTTTCAATCGTAGTTGTCTGGGCCGTACCTTCGACGTGCTGTTCGAGCGACCGGGTCGCCACAGCGGGCAGCTGGTTGGCCGATCGCCCTATCTTCAACCGGTGCAGGCGACAGCGCCCGCGTCTTTGATTGGCGATATTGCGGCCGTGACGATCACCGAGATCGGCAGCAACAGCCTGTTCGGCGCGCTTGCCGCTGCGCAGCCGCGAGCGGCCGCGACGCAGTCGGCCGAAACCGTTTTGGTTGCAACAGGAGCCTGAATTTGCGCACGCCGGAGACGGAAGAATCGGTTTTCATCGCGCCAGACAATACGGCACAGATTGTTCTTAGCTTTGACGACAACCGGCTCGCTTCCACGCTATTCGGCCAATACGGACAGAATCTCGCGCTGATCGAGAGGCGGCTCGCGGTCGTCGCGAATTCACGCGGCAATCAGGTCACGGTTGAAGGCTCGCGTGAGGCCTGCGATCAGGCACGCCGCGTCCTGGAAAGCCTCTATGACAGGCTCAAGCGCGGCGATGATCTGGTGCAAGGCGACGTCGAAGGCACGATCCGCCAAGCGCTGTCGCAAGGATCGTTATTCGATTTCGATCCGACAACGCCGCGTCAGAACTTCGAGGAAATCAACTTGCGCAGGCGCCGCGTGCGCGCCCGGACGGCTGCACAGGACGCCTATATCCGCTCCCTCAAGCGCCACGCTCTGGTGTTTTCCACCGGGCCCGCCGGTACGGGCAAGACTTGGCTTGCGGTCGCCTATGCGGTGCAATTGTTCGA
>DASZCJ010000111.1:0-5006 GCA_035943155.1 Xanthobacteraceae bacterium
GCCTCCTATGGGGCCGATCTGATCGACCAGTACCGGCGCTCCGCCGCCTATGTCGATCGCATTCTCAAAGGCGAGAAGCCAGCCGATATGCCGGTACAAGCGGCGACTAAATACCAGCTAGCGATCAATCTCAAAACGGCAAAAGCACTCGGGTCTCACCGTGCCGCCCTCGTTGCTCGCCCGTGCCGACGAAGTGATCGAATAAACTGGTGCGATGTCTGAGTTTGGCCCCGAAGCTTGCCGCTATCTCGCCCCCGCGCTGCGCTCGACGCCAAGCGCCGTCGGCCCATTCGCGGTCGTGCCTCGTCCCGGCTGTTTCGTGAAACATTTGTCGCCGGTCTTTACCGCCTCAGGACCGTAGGTCTCCAGGGCGTGCCGCCTGGAGGCCGCGTATCCGTATTGAGCGACCGCCAGTTTTATCATCTGGCATTGCATTGGGGTCGGGTCCGGGGAATGCGCGAAGGCGTGATTTGCTATCAACAAAATAACGCCCGTTAGAAGTAAGAACTTCGGCATGGCTGCTCCCCCCGTGCTGCCTTTATTCGTTGGCGGCGCTACTGTGACTGTGCCGCGTCAATTACGACACCTTTTCCTAAACCATATCCACAGTCTTATTCACTGCCGCGCCACGTGTTTACTCGCACGTGTTTACTCGGCTGCTGGCTCAACGCGGAAACTTGCAAAGCAGATCGCCGCTACTCGCAACCGCCAATGCGGTGATCAATAACGGCCTTTTGGTTCTGCTCGAGCCCGTACCTTCGATGGCCTCGCGCAGCCATATTAATGATCTAGACGGGCCGAATTTTGTGCAGGAAGCTAACCCGAAATTAGCCTGAACACAGCACAGTAATTGGAGTTCAGCGATGCCCGATTACGACGCGATTATTATTGGTACTGGGCAATCCGGACCGGCCTTGGCGCGGCGCTTGGTCGCCGCCGGCTCGAAGGTCGCGATCCTCGAACGCAAGCTGTTCGGCGGCACATGCGTGAATACCGGCTGCACGCCGACTAAGACGCTCATAGCGAGCGCGTATGCCGCCCATATTGCGCGCCGCGCCGCCGACTATGGCGTGACGATTGCGGGAGCAGTCAAGGTCGACATGAAGGCCGTTAAGGCGCGCAAGGACGCCGTTGTCGCTCCATCGCATAACGGGGTCGAGCGATCGCTCAAGACGCTAGCAGGCTGTACGGTTTACGAGGGTCATGGCCGCTTTGTCGCCGAAAAGAAAGTCGCAGTGAACGGTTCGGAGATCACGGCCGACCGCATTTTCATAAATGTCGGCGCGCGCGCGGCGATTCCCCCGATCCTCGGCCTCGATCGGGTCCCCTATCTCACCAACAGCTCGATGATGGACATCGATTTTCTGCCGCCGCATCTCGTCATCCTGGGCGGCAGTTACATTGGTCTTGAATTCGGACAGGCCTATCGCCGCTTCGGCAGCGAAGTCACCGTGATCGAACTCGGGCCGCGCCTGATCGCGCGCGAGGACGCAGACGTCTCGCAAGCTGTCGCCGATTTTCTTAAGGAGGAAGGCATCGACGTGCGCGTCGACAGCAAGGTGATCGCCGTGGAGAAGCAGGGAAACGCAATCGCCGTGAAGATCGAATCGGCGGGCAAGACTTCGGCGGGGAAGGCTTCGCAGGTCGTTGGCACGCATGTGCTGGTGGCAATCGGCCGGCGGCCGAACACCGACGATCTTGGCCTCGACAAGGCCGGCATCGCCACCGATAAGCACGGTTATATCCAGGTGGACGATCAGTTGCGCACTAACGTCTCCGGTATTTGGGCGATGGGTGATTGCAACGGTCGGGGCGCCTTCACGCATACGTCGTGGAACGATTTCGAGATCGTGGCGGCCAACCTTCTCGACAACGATCAAAAGCGCGTGAGCGACCGCATTTCCGCCTACGCGCTCTACACCGATCCGCCGCTCGGCCGCGCCGGGATGACGGAAGCGGAAGTTCGCAAGACCGGCAAACCCGCGCTGATCTCGACGCTCGCTATGGAAGACGTCAGCCGCGCGTATGAGAAAGGCGAGACCAAGGGCTTCATGAAAATCCTCGTGGATCGGGATAGCAAACAAATACTCGGCGCCTCCTTCCTGGGCCTCTCAGGTGACGAGGTCATCCACTGCGTCCTCGACGTTATGTATGCCAAGGCCCCCTATACGGTGATGCAACGCGCGATGCACATTCACCCCACCGTGTCGGAGTTCATTCCGACCATGCTGGGTGACCTCAAACCGCTGCAATGATCGCGTGAAAGGGCGCTCGGGGTGGCATGGCAAGGCAAACATGGGACGGCAGCATGGCCGCTTGCGGTAAGCGCCGCAGCCGTTATGAATCGTCACTTAGCGACGTTTAGGAGCAATCATTATGGATGCCATTCAGCCAATTCGTTTGAGCCAGCTGTCCCACGGCGGTGGTTGCGGCTGCAAACTAGCGCCCTCGGTGCTGCAGGAATTGTTGTTGAGCCATCCGACGGCGTCTCCCTATAAGCGTTTGCTGGTTGGCGTCGAGACCGGCGACGATGCCGCGGTCTGGGAGCTCGATGACGGCAACTGCATCATCGCCACCACCGATTTCTTCATGCCGATGGTGGACGATCCGCACGATTTCGGCCGTATCGCCGCGACCAACGCAATTGCCGACGTTTACGCGATGGGCGGTACGCCGATCATGGCTTTGGCAATACTCGGCATGCCGATCGACAAAGTCCGGCCCGAGATGGTGCGCAAAATTCTGGAAGGCGGCGCGTCGGTTTGCGAGGCCGCGGGCATTCCGGTCGCTGGCGGCCATTCCATCGACTCGCCCGAACCGATTTATGGTCTTGCCGTCATCGGCATCGGCAAGAAATCCAATATTCGCCGTAACGCCGACGCGCAGGACGGCGATAAGCTCATCCTCACCAAGGCGTTGGGTGTCGGCATTTATTCCGCTGCTTTCAAGCAAGGCGCGCTGAGCCGTCAAGCCTATGATGAATTCATTGCGACCACGACCTTGCTCAATCGTGTCGGCACCAAACTCGCGAGTGATCCCGCGGTTCACGCCATGACCGACGTCACTGGCTTTGGTCTCCTTGGACATGCGCTGGAAATGGCGCGCGGTGCGCAAAAAGCGGTAACGATCCAATCCTCAGAATTGCCATTCCTCAAAGAGGCCGCGGCGCTAGCGCAAAAGGGTTTCGTCACCGGAGCGTCGGGACGCAACTGGAAAAGCTACGATGCGAGCGTCGCGCTTCCCGATGGCACGCCGGAATGGCAGCGGCAACTCTATAGCGATCCGCAGACCTCAGGCGGACTGCTGATTGCCTGTGCGCCGGAGCGCGCCGACGCAATACTTAAGACGATTGTTGCTGACGGCTATCCCGCAGCACGCATTATTGGCGATGTGAACAATGGCGAGCCGCGCGTCGTCGTTGCGTGATTAACGCGGAAGCTCAGCGAGCAATTTCCGCCATGCCGCGATCTCGCGCTCCGGCTTGAACAGCGGCGCGCGGCGGGCGATCGCGCGATGAAGCCGCGCCACGAACCGTGCGTCGCCTTCGATCCGCCATAGCAGACGCGCCAGCGCCTGCGTGTCGCCGACTGGGAAGTAACCGGGATAATCGGCGCCGAGCAGACCGACATTGCCGTCCATGCGCGAGGCCAGAATGGGTACGCCGGCGACGATTGCTTCGGAAATCACATTGGCGCCGCCTTCGCTCCGCGATGACAAGACCATCGCGTGGCTTCGCCGCAATACATTCTGCACGACCGCGCGCGGCACGTCGTCGAGCCAGGTATAACGCGGGTTGGCCGCCATCTCGGCTTTTGCTTTCTCCGCCCATTGCGCCGTGTAGGCGGCACCAATGTGAACGACGTGAACGCGCGACGAAGCCGGCAGCAGCCGCGCCGCGGCCGCCGCGCGCAGCGGATCTTTAACATCGCGCAAATGACCGATCACCGCGATGTCAACGCGCCGCCGGTTAGGCCGATATGATCCCTTCGGTTTGGGCACGGCCTGGAAGATCACGCGCAATTTTTTGCGAAACTTATTGGGAACAACCCGCCAAGCGAGGCTGTTCAATGCCACAAGGCGATCGGCAAGCTGCAAGGAGCGAAGCGTCGGCTTCGGATCTTCGGTTATGTACTGATAGATATCCGTGCCGCTGAGCTGGAGGATGAGCGGGCGCGCGGGATAGCGCGTCTTAAAGCGATGGATCGCCGCGGCGCTACGCCAGGCATGAATAGCAACCATCGCATCGGCCGGCTGATCGGCATAGTCGGCGGCGACCGTCACGCGGTGGCCGAGCTGTCGCAGAATACGCGCCCAGCGCATTGCTGCAACGCTGTTGCCGGTGCGTGTACTCGGTCCTGGCGGCGTGATAAGGACGATCTTCATGAATCAAATCGCGGATCAAATAGTGTCAGAGCGACCAACGAGTGGCGCGAGCGCCGCCGAACTGGCCGCGCAACTGCATGAAGTTCGAGCGCGAACGCATCGTCTGACTGACGACCTGTCATCCGAGCAGTTGATGGGCCTGAAGCTCGCCATCGTCAATCCAGTGCTGTGGGAGATCGGCCATGTCGGCTGGTTCCATGAATATTGGACGCTGCGCCAGAGCCTCGGACAGCGTCCGCTCATCGAGCGCGCCGACGAGCTATGGAATTCCTCAACCGTTGCGCACGACACGCGCTGGAATCTCGATCTGCCCGATCGCAACGGCACCTTCGCCTACCTAGCGGGTGTTCTGGAACGGCAATGCGACCATCTCGCGCGCAGCGATTTTCCGGAGCATGCGCGCTATTTCTACGAGCTGGCAATTCGCCACGAGGATATGCACGTCGAAGCCTTGACCTATATGCGCGAGACGCTGGCTTATCCGCCACCGCGCGGCCTCGGCGATCAACCGCCACCCGCCGGCGGATTGGCGGGCGATGACGCTTACGTGCCCGGCGGTACATGGCGGCTCGGCGCCACCGGCGCCGACGGATTCGTCTTCGACAACGAGAAGTGGGCGCATC
>DASZCJ010000112.1:0-3519 GCA_035943155.1 Xanthobacteraceae bacterium
CCCCCCCCCGGGGTGGGGTGAGCGGCGATGACGTGCGCCGCGGCGACACTCCTTTCACCCCCTCCCGCTCGCTTGCGCTCGCGACCTCCCCCTCCAGGGGGAGGTGAAAGTTAGTGCGCTACCACAAGGGCGGTGCCGCGAACCTCAAGAAACGCCGCCGTGCCGGCAGGCGGTAAGAAAGAAGGCGACGCTGCGCGCCACATGCGCCTTGATCTCGGCACGCAGCGGCTTGAGCTTCTCGCCGAACAATGCGCGCATGATCATCGGCTTGAAGACCAAATCCATAAAGAATTGCGTGGTCGTTGCCAGCCGCTCCGGCGCGAAGGCCGGCAAGGCGCCTAGGCCGTCCGATTGCGCCACCTCGCTCAACAGGCGCCCGACAGTGCCCTCGCCGCAGCGGCGCGCCATGCCGTGGACGCTGTTCGCCAGATCCGGAAAGCGGTGCGCTTCGGAAATTCCCACCCGCATCAAATCGACCGTGTCGCCAGCCAAGGCCCAATGCAGCAGCATCGTACCTAGATTGGCAAGGCGCTCCTCGACCGTTGTTCCGGCCGGGAGGTGGCCCGCAAACCTGCCCGTGACCGTCGCAACGTTGCGCATCACGACGGCGGAGAAGAGCGCCACTTTGTTGGGAAAGCGCGCATAGATCGTCGGCTTCCCGGCGCGGGCCATGCTGGCGATCTCATCGATGCTGGCGCCGGCAAGTCCGCGTTCGAGAAACGCGCGGCGGGCCGCATCCAGGATGCGCTCGTCGACCTCGCCAGCATCCTCGCGTCGGGGTCGCCCG
Organism: Xanthobacteraceae bacterium; assembly: GCA_035943155.1. GTDB lineage: Bacteria > Pseudomonadota > Alphaproteobacteria > Rhizobiales > Xanthobacteraceae > BOG-931. The sequence goes on from DASZCJ010000112.1 coordinate 788, forward strand.
CTGCGCACCTGCGGCTCTTTTCGCAAGCGCTTCGCCGTTGCCGAAAGACCGTCCATGGCGTGCCTTTCACGTGCTTGTGACTGGAGGCCGCCTACGCCGCGGGTCCGCTAAGTCACTCCAGTACCATCCCAATTTAATGTCTTTTCGCGCAAAAGTAAAGAAACGAAACCGTATCGTACAAATCCCTTGACTTCATGGAACGAAACCGTATCGTTCTATTTATTCATTCTGGCGGAGTTTGGAAATGGCACGACGCGGTGAACAGTCGCTGGCGACCATGCTGGCCGATCCCATCGTCCGGGACCTTATGGCGGCGGACGGCGTCGATGGCGGTGAATTGGAACTGCAGTTGCGCGTGGTGGGCGACGTTCTCGCGCGCCGCGGCGCGGCGCACAGCGGTAATTGTCTCGCTCGCAGCGCGGGAGCTCGATTATGACGCTCGAAGCAGACGTGACAACCTTGGCAGGCAGGGATCGTAGCGAGCAATCGCTACTCGACTTTCCCGAGCCGCGATCCTCGCGCGCTTGGTCTCGGCAAGCGATCGGCGATCCGGCGCTATCGGCGGATGCGGGAAGTGATTTTATCCGCGCGCGAATGCCGACGCCGCAAGCGCCGCCCGCCGGCGAACGCCATATCATCGACCTGCCGCCTCTGCACGAACACGATCATCCCGAGCAGGAGAAAGGCGGCGAAAGTCACCGCCGTCGATTCCTGAGCCGGCGCACGCTGGCACTTGCGCTGGCAGCGCCTTTATTCGCAGCGGCGGCCGCGGGCGGCTATCTCTATTGGGACTATTCCCGTCATTTCCAATCAACCGACGACGCCTTTATCGCCGCGCGGTCATCTTCCATTGCGCCGAAGGTCTCTGGCTACATCACCGCCGTGCCGGTGACGGATAACCAGCACGTCGTCGCCGGTGACGTGATTGCGCGCATCGACGATCGCGATTACCGCGTTGTGCTCGATCAGGCCAAGGCGCAACTGGCGCGTGACCAGTCGTTGCACGAACAGGCGCAGAAAAACCTTGCTCGGTATCAATTCCTCGTCCAGCGCAACGCGATTTCCCAGCAACAGACCGACGATCAGGACTTTCTGGTTGCGCAGGACGAAAGCACGGTGGCGCTCGATCAAGCCAAGGTCGATGCGGCGCAGCTCGATCTTTCCCACACCACGATCTGCGCCGCCGAAGCAGGGCGTGTGGTCAGCCTGAGCGCGGCGGTCGGCCAATTCGCGCAAGCCGGTACGGCTTTGGCGATCTTCGTGCCGGATCAGATTTGGGTGACGGCGAATTTTAAGGAAACGCAGCTCGACGCCATGCGGCCCGGACAACCGGTGACGCTTGCGATCGACGCCTATCCGGAGCGCACCATCCGCGGTCATGTCGCGAGCGTCCAGCCGGGATCGGGCACGGCGTTCTCGCTACTGCCGGCGCAAAACGCCACGGGCAATTACGTCAAGATCGTGCAGCGCGTGCCGGTCAAGATCGTCATCGACGATCCGCCAACAGACATTGCGCTCGGTCCGGGCATGTCAGTGCTGCCGACGGTGCGGATCGATCCCACACTCTCGCTCTATGAGCGACTGACGCGCTGGCTATGAGCGCCACCGGCAGCCGAGCGCTCGGTTCCGCGGACATCAACGCAAGCGCAAATCCGTGGCTGATCGCGGTGCTGGTGGCATTCGCCGCGTTCATGGAAGTGCTCGACACCACCATCGCCAACGTGGCGCTGCCCTATATCGCCGGCGGACTGGGCGTGAGCGAGGACGAAGCATCCTGGGTAGTGACCACTTACCTCGTCGCCAACGCCGTCAGCTTGACTGGAAGCAGCTATCTCGCGCAGCGCCTTGGCCGCAAGCTGTTCTTCCTCATTTGCCTGGCGCTGTTCACGGCCAGCTCTGTGCTGTGCGGTTTTGCCCCCGATCTGCAGTCGTTGCTGCTGTTTCGCATCCTACAAGGGCTTGGCGGCGGCGGCATGGTGCCGGTGGCGCAGTCGATTCTGGCCGGCGCCTTTCCGCCGGAAAAGCGCGGCCAGGGTTTTGCGCTGTTCGGCATCGCCGTAGTGGTGGCGCCGGTCGTCGGACCGACGCTCGGCGGCTGGATCGCCGATAATTTTTCCTGGCAATGGTGCTTTCTCATTAACGGGCCGATCGGGTTCATTGCGATCGGGCTCATTGGCGCGCTGCTGCGCGAGTCAAATGCCGCGCCGGCGGAGCAGCGGCGGTTCACTGGCTTCGATCTCACCGGCTTTGTGCTGGTGGCCACGTTCCTGGGCGCGCTCGAGATCGCGCTCGACCGCGGCCTCGAGGACGACTGGTTTTCCTCGGCCTTCATTGTAGTCGCGATCACGGTTTGCGCGCTCGCCTTCGTTCTGATGATCCCGTGGGAGCTCAGCCGACGCAATCCGATGATCGACATACGCATGGTGGCGACGCGCCAATTCGGCACGTCGTTCCTGGTCATGCTGGGAGCCGGCGCCATCCTGCTCGCCACCACGCAATACGTGCCGCAGCTCGTGCAGCAGAATTTCGGCTACACCGCAACCTGGGCGGGCCTCGTGCTCACGCCCGGCGGCCTCGTGACGGTGATCATAATGCCGCTGGTTGGCCGGCTTACCGGCAAAGTGCAGCCCCGCTACCTGATCGCCGCCGGCGCCGCGATCTGCGCCTTCGGGATGTACGACATGACCAGGATCAATGGCGACATGGGCTTCTGGTCGTTCGCCGCCTCGCGC
>DASZCJ010000113.1:0-13223 GCA_035943155.1 Xanthobacteraceae bacterium
CTTCGACTTCAACTCCGCGGCCATTCGCCCGGAATCCTATCGCACCATCGGCGCGATCGCCGATGCGCTGCACAATCCGATTTTGTTGAGCTATGGCTTTCTCGTGATCGGCCACACCGATGCAGTCGGCAGCCGCGAATACAATCTCAAACTCAGCCAGCGGCGCGCCGAGGCCATCCGCGAAGCCTTGGTCGATCCGTTCGGCGTCAATTCCGGCGTTCTCGACGCCGTCGGGCTGGGCGAAGAACAATTGCAGGATCCGCGTCACCCCGACGCCGCGGTCAATCGGCGTGTTCAGCTCATCAATATCGGGCGAAAATACTGCTTCGGCGCTTCGGGCGAGCCGGCAAAGTGCCCGTGACCTGATCGCTTAAAATCTTGGAGCCACGATCACGATGCTGAGAATTGTTGCAGCGCTTGCCTTGCTATTGTCGCCCCTTGCCGCCGCGGCCGCCGACTACCCTGCGCCTAAGCAGGGCGAGTGGGTCGCGCCGAATTTCAAATTTCATACCGGCGAAGTGATGTCAGCGCTCAAGCTGCACTATACGACGGTCGGCGACCCCTCCGGAATACCCGTCGTGGTACTGCACGGCAGCGGCAGCTCGGCGGCGAGCATGCTGACGCCGGCCTTCGCCGGCCAGTTATTCGGTCCCGGCCAGCCGCTTGAAGCGACAAAATATTACATCATCATTCCCGATGCACTGGGTCACGGCGCCAGCACCAAGCCGTCCGACGGGCTGAAAGCGAAATTTCCGCAATACGACTATGCCGACATGGTTGATGCCCAATACCGGCTGCTGTCCATCATGTGCGGCTGATCATCGGCAATTCGATGGGCGGAATGCAGACTTGGCTCTGGGGCGAGCGCTATCCGGATTACATGGACGCGCTGGTGCCCATGGCCTCGCAGCCGACCGCGATGGCGAGCCGAAATTGGATGCTGCGACGGATGATCCTGGAGATCATCCGTAACGATCCCGAGTACAACAATGGCAACTACACGTCGCAGCCGCGATCGCTCAAGCTTGCCGCTGTGTTCTTCGGCATCGCTACCGCCGGCGGCACGTTGAATTACCAAAATATAGCGGCCACTCATCAATTGGCCGATAAGCTGGTTGATGATCGCTTGGCTGCGCCAATGACGGCCGATGCGAATGATTTTTTATGGCAATGGGGTTCGTCCGCGGATTATGACGCCTCACCCGAACTCGGTAAAATTCAGGCATCGGTATTGGCGATCAATGCCGCTGACGACGAGCGCAATCCGCCCGAAACCGGCGTCACCGAAGCGGCAATGAAATTGGTCAAGAATGGCAAACTCTATCTGATCCCGGCGAGCACGCAGACCAGCGGCCATTCCACCACAGCCAATGCGAAATTCTACGTGCGCCAGCTTCAGGAATTGCTACAAACCGCGCCACAGCGCGGGATGTAATTTCCACGTGCAGCTATTTGGCGATGCCACCGCCGTCTTGAGGTCGATCGGGCTTTCGACCTTTGCCTGGCAGTGGCAGGCCGGCCAGATTGTCACTTTCCAATGGCGTTTTCTATTCTGTAACATTGCTTGATCTCGGCATACGCCTGTGATCGGGAGAATTGGCCATGCGTGTCGCACACCGCGGAATCGACTGGCGAAGAGTCTTCAGCGTCGCCGCATTGGTCCTGTCCTCATTTGCAACGCTCAACGCGGCGCGGGCTGAGGATAAGACTTATGTCATGAAGCTTGGCACTGCCACGATCAACGAATCGCAGCACGAGTGGTGCAAGCGGTTTGTCGCCATGGTCGAAAAGGACTCCGGCGGCAGAATCAAAGGCGAGATTTATCCGGCAAGCCAGCTGGGAGCGATTCCGCGGCAGATCGAAGGCGTGCAGTTTGGTGCCATTCAGGGCTATGTCGGACCGCCCGAGTTTTTGGCTGGGATCGACGAACGCTACGAAGTGTTGTCCGCCCCTGGCCTCGTTGCCGACCTTGCGCATGAAGTTCGCATTGTGAAAGACCCCGAGCTGCAGAAGCTGATGCTCGGGCTCGGCGCCGACAAGGGGATTCACGGCGCGGCTTTGTTCATCGCGCAACCGTCATTGATCATTGCACGCGCGCCGATTGCACACCTTGCCGACTTCACCGGCAAGAAGCTTCGGGTGTTCGCCGCTGACATGCAGCAGGAGATGATCAAATCGCTCGGCGCGTCACCCGTGGCGATGACACTGGGCGATGTCCTGCCGGCGATTCAGCAGGGCGCGATCGACGGCTCGGTCTTGGCGATGACGGTGATAACGACGATGCATTTTTGGGATGCCGCCAAATATGTAACCGAGATCGATCAGCCGTTTATTTTCTCGATGGCTTTTCTCAGCAAGAAATGGTTCGACGCGTTGCCCGCCGACCTGCAAACGATCGTGGACGCTGACGCCGCCAAGGCCTCCGTCGAGGTCAATCCGTGGCAGGTCGAATTTTACAACAAAGCGCGCCAGACCTGGGCTGAACACGGCGAACTCATCCGCCTGCCGGAGAATGAGCAATCCCAACTGATCAAGTCGGTCACTGCAGTGGGCGCCGCGGTCGCGAAACGCAAGCCCGGCCTCGAACAAGCCTACGACGTCTTCGCGGCAGCGGCGAAGCGAACCAAATAATGGCTTTACGAAACCTCGCTGGGTGAAGCGGCAACGACCTAAAGTGCTAGAGCGGGGATTTCATCCTCGCTCTCCGGCGCGGCGATTCCGGGAGGACGCCACACCCACAACATGGCGGCAAATACGATGTACAGCGCGATCGCGCCGAGCGGCATGAACCCGTAGGTATAGGCAAAATCGGTGATGCGCTGGCCGGCCAGATCGTTCGAGGTGCCGGCACGCAACAGGAAACTTGCCGCAAGAACATAGGTGCCAAGCTTACGCATGCGTGGATCGGCAATCGTAGCCGCGGTCGCCAGAATGACGGCGGGAAGCACGAATATGTAGTGATAACGGCTCGTCATCGGGGAGAGCGCCAGCATGGCGATCAGGAGCACCGCGGTGTCGATGGCGACATATTCCCGCCGCCGCGGCGAGGTGAGCAGGAGCAGTGCCACCACCGCGGCAAAGATACCGTCGACCGCGAGCAAGATGACGGTGGGACTAAGGCCGAACAGCGGATCCGTCGCGAACCGATTGATCAAGCCGCGCAGCGACTGATTGTAGAGATTGACGCCGTTCCAGATGTCCCAGAACACCAGCTTCGAAGACGTACCGGGGAACAGCGCCGGGCCTACGACTTGGCGCAGCCAATCGGTCAGATGGCCGGTATAACCGCCGCGCAGCGCGCCAATCATGTCAGGGATGAGGCTGACCGCCAGAAGCGCGGCGACGAAAGCGAGGCAAGCAAGCCAGCGCCGCTTGACAATCAGGTACGGTAGATAAATGAGCGGGGAAGCGCGAACCGCCGCGGCGACGCCGAACCAGAACCCACCAACCGCTTCGCGCCCGACAAATAGTGCCCAGGTTGCGAACATGATGAGCGCCAGCGACAGCGGGTCGTGCGCGGCATAAGTCACCACGTCCAACATGTGCTTGCCACAGGTGATCAGCATGATCGTGCGCAGCCAGAATAGATTTTGGCCGCGCGTAGTTGCGCCAGGATAGAGCCGTTCGGCGATGGCCTCGGTCAACCGCACAACGACGACTAAACAGCCGACGCAGATTACATACCAGACGAGCCTTTGCAGCGTCGCCGGCAGGAATGCGAGCGGAATAAACAACATCGCCAAAGCCGGCTGATAAGGATAGGGCGGCAGGCAGGTTAGAAGTGGTTCACCGCGCAAAATGCAGCGGCCGGCCGCGCTGTAGAACGGCCCCATATCTGAGCTGCGGCCGAACATCGGATAGAGCGCAGCAGCCGTGACGATCAAAACTATCCAGTCGCTCCACGGCTTCAGCCGTTCGACGCTGGAACGCAAAATACTCATCCGCGAGCCGGTAGCGATACCGGCAGCCGAACTTGCCGGATAAGCAGAACTCTGCATTACCACGCCCTCAAACTCGCGCTAGAGCGGGATGAGATTTCATCGACTCATCCCGCTCTAGTTTCGCGCCATGAACAATCGGCACCCAACCCCCGCAGCAGCGCCATTCAATCAGACACGGCGCAGCGCGGCCACGATGGCGCCTTGAACCTCCGGTCGATTTCCGTGATGTGTCACTCCGGAGCCACAGGGATGCGGCTCGCAAAGCGCTAAAAAACCGCAATGCCGCTCGATCGCCGCCGTTTAATCTTTGGATTCGCCGCAGCCGCTCAAGCCGCCGCGGTTCCAGGCCATGCGCAGTCATCGTCCAATACGCTTTGGCCGACCAAGACGATTATCATCGTTGTGCCGTTTCCGGCGGGAGGAAGCGCCGATCTGTCGGCACGGCTCTTGGCCGAACGTCTGAAAACCGCATTCGGCCAGCCCGTTGTGGTCGAGAACAAGCCCGGCGCCGGCGGCAATCTTGCTGCTGCAGAAGCGGCGCGCGCTCCAGCCGACGGCCACACGCTGTTCATCGGGACCAATGGAACGCAGACCATCAATCAAAGTCTGTACCGGCAACTGCCCTACGATCCAGTAGCCGACTTCGCCGCGATCGGAATGATGTGGTCGGCACCGCATCTTGTGGCGGTTAATCCGACGGTACCCGCGCAATCGCTCGACGCGTTTATTGCTTATGCGCGCGCCCATCCCGGTGAGTTGAGCTATGGCTCATCCGGAATCGGTTCCTCGACGCATTTGTTTGGCGAGCTATTTAAGGCGCACACGGGCATCAGCATGGTCCATGTGCCGTATCGCGGTCAGGGAGCGGCACTCGAAGATCTTATCGGCGGACGCATTGCGGCGATGTTCCCAATTGTGCCCGACGTCATCGCCTCGTTGCGTGCCGGTCAGACGCGCGCGCTGGCGCTCGCCGCGAATTCAGTCTCGGAGATTCTGCCAGGCGTGCCGCCCATGCCGCAGCTTGGCTATTCCGATCTCGTCGCTTCGGCGTGGGTCGCGCTCTACGCTCCGGCGAAGAGTCCGGCGATGGTGATCGAGCGGTTGCGCACTGAACTCGATGCGCTGCTGGCGAGCAGCGCATTTGTCGAGCGTATGAAACAAGTCGGGATCGAAGTTAATCGCATGCGTCCGGATGAATTCGCAGCGTTCGCGCAACAGGAGCGCAGCCGCTGGGCCAAACTGATCGAATCGCTCGATTTGAAGATTGAATGATACGGCGCCCATTTGGCGTGCGCGGCCGCTGTCACACGGTGGAACTCGGCGATGATGTCTCCCTTGACAGACGACGGCATTGCGCCAAGATTCGATTCGTCACTTCGCGGTCATGGAGGTGTGTATGCTTCCACCGGGCCAGAAACGCCGCGATAATTGACGCTGCATCCGTTCGGGCGGCGCCATAGCGGTTCATACGCGGGCGGTACGCTGGGAGCGACCTTCCGGGGCCATATCAGTTGGGCATCGCCCCACCTTGGTCGCTCCCCGCGTGGGGCTTGCCATCGATATTTTTGGACATTTATCTTTTTCTTCGGACACCCATCTCTGCCGACTGTTATCTCTTCCGACCGTTATCTCTTCCGTGCGCGAACAATCTCCTGCGAAATCAATGCTGCGAGACAACCGGGAAGATGAATGGGGCGCGCGGCTTCCAGCGCGCAATGTGCTGGGCGAACCTCTTGAGCTTTGTTCGATCAAGCCAATGACCGGCTTTTACCGGGACGGCTGCTGCAACACCGGCCGTGAGGATGTTGGCAGCCATACGGTTTGCGTGGTGATGACCGACGCCTTTCTCGCTTTCTCCAAATCGCGCGGCAACGACCTGTCGACGCCGATGCCGGAAATCGGCTTTGCCGGTCTCAAAGCCGGCGATCGCTGGTGCCTGTGCGCCCAGCGCTGGCAAGAAGCCTTCGAAGCCGCTCACGCGCCGCGCGTGGTCCTGCGGGCCACCCACCAGGCGGCGCTGACTTATTGCTCGCTGCGCGATCTCAAACGCTTCGCCGTCGATCTGGCATAACGGCGCGCTCGATCGCGGCCTTCACGAGCCATCGAAGAATCAACGCTCGGCGCATCAAGCCGTACGTTGGGCAAAATGATGGCTTGTTCATCGTCGCGAATTTCACAATGCCAACTCACTCACGCCCCAATGCAGGTGAGGATGGCTCACACGATTCGCGACTAAGTGTTGGGGCTTGAGTCCAGCGCATTGGGGGGATCAATGCTGAAACCAACGATCCTGTCATCGCTTCTGGTGTTGGTGCCGGCAACGATTGTGTTGACGAGCCATTCAAGTATTGCCGGCTCGACGGCGGATGAGTGCAGGACGACGCCCGGTACATCGGCGCCGTCGGGCCAGCATTGGTATTATCGCGTCGACCGAACCAACGATCGCCACTGCTGGTACTTGCATGCGCAAGGGCTGCAGATCCATTCCCAGACGAATGTCACGTTGCGAGATTCGCAGGATGAAAATGCTGCCGCGCAAGCGGGGCAAGCGCCATCGCCGATCGTTACTATACAACCAGCACCCGCGGAACGAAGAGGTATACTAAGGACGCCCTCAGAAACGCCCGCGTTGGAAGCTTCGCCAGGCGAACATCCAGGATTGGAGTTTTCCGCACGCTGGATCGATCTCCCAAGATCCATAGATTTGAACACGCGCGCGCTCACGGCCGGCAGCAACGGCTATGCCGCCGAGCCCACGGCGGCAAACGCCGAGGAACAATTGCCGCCGCGTTTGTCGATTGTGTCAGGTGAGGACGGTGCGGTGGGGCCGGATTCCACAACTGAGCAAAAGTTTGGATCAATAAGCCTGGCTGGGTCAGCGCTGCTGCTGGTCTTGTTGCTACTCTCCGAGGGTATCGTAAGACTGGCACGCACGTCCGCTGCGAAGGCGTGGCACCAGTCTATCCGCGCGCGTTTAAGCAAGATCGACGGTTCCACATTGGTCAGTGCGCCATCGCGCCACCCAGATCGGCGGGTCGCGCCGTCAGGAGATGCACGCAGGCTCGGGACAGGCTTACATGAGCTGAGGCGCGTGTTGCGGCGGGCCGACGCCGGATTGAGACCGTCGCGATCATTCGCTCCATCTCGATCAATGTTCAGAAAGCACGTTCGAGCAAAATCCGCGTTCCAACGCCTGAAAGCGCGATCATTTAGTCCGAGGTGGGCGCCGCTTTGATCCGGAGAGCAAACACATGGTCCCCTCTTCTACGCCGTTAGTTCCGGACGATCAGTTGGACGAGCGCGCGTTTTTTGCTCGAGACCTGGATGAGGAACGCGATTTAAACACGCAAACCATGAAGCGGAGCCACCGTCACGGCACGGTGCGCAGACCGTCGATCGGCGCGCGCATATTAAAATCGCTTGCTCGGTTCCTCGCGGCGGTTCTAATTGGAGTCGGTCTCACGCTGGCTTGGCCGTTTTATGGTGATCAGGCAAAAGAGTTTGCGGCAACTTTGGCCCCATCGCTGACCTGGTTGTTGCCCGCAGAAAACGTGAAGACGGCGCCTGAAGTCACTGCCTCGTCCAACTTGATGCAGCAGATGAAATTGATCGCCGTCGATGTCGCGATCGTGCGGCGCAATTTGGCGCAACTCGCCGCCAGTCAAGAGCAGTTCGCCGCCAAGCAAGACCAAATGAGCCGCGATATTGCGTCGCTGCAGGAGGTCGAGCAGGAGACGAGAGCGCAGGCTCTTACTCCCCCTGCGGCACGGGCGGTCCGCCCGTCAGCACCAGCCCGTATCGCGCCGCAAGTTCCGTCGCGATGAGGGTAGGGAAGACCGACTGAGTCCCCGATCCGTTCTTGCCTTAGACTGGTCTGTGAGTTTTAAAGCAGCTGCTCGAGCAATCGACTCCACTGCTCGAGTGCGCGCCGCCGGGTGAACCGCGCGTCAAGCATTTGCCGCGCGCGCCCCCATTTCGGCGAGCGCATCCGGCGCCTGCGACCAGCGCCGCAGCGTATCGGCCAAGGTAGCGGCGTCGCCCGGCGCGATGGTAATGCCGCAGCGGTGCCGCCGCACGAGGCGCGCGATTTCTCCGTCGCCGTCCCCCACCGTCACGATCGGTCTGCCTGCCGCGGCAATGCCGTAGAATTTGCTGGGAACGATCAGACCCTCAAGGCGAGGATCAAGCGACAGCCAGTGCACATCGGCAACGCCCAAGGAATATGCCAGCATGGCGCGGTCTCGATACGTTCGGAAACGAAATGAATCTTCAAGCCCGCGCGCTTTAACCGCTATGACGAGATCCTCGAAACGTTTGCCGCCGCCGATCATCAAAAAAACAATGCGCTTTTCGTTGCGGAGCCGTTCCGCTGCCGCAAGTACCGTCTGGAAATCGTGGGCACGGCCGAGATTGCCCGAATAGCCGACGACGAATTTGCCGGCCAACTGCCAAGCCTCGCGCAGTGGATTGTTACCAAAAAAGTCGAGGCAATCCAGTCGATGTAATTCGTCATTTTCCGACCGGCGATTGTGCACGGATAATTTTGCTCGACCGGGAATGGCGGGACCGGCGTAGTTGGCGTAAGCAAAAGGTCAAACTGCTCAAAAAAGTGCGCCAACGATTCCATAGTTCCGCCCGTTTGCGCTCGGCGCCGGCGACGTCGGAGATTGTGAGCTTCAGACCGGCTTCGATATTGCCTTTGAGATTCGGCTCAAACCTTTCGGTGTCATTTAAATATTCGAAAAACCGCGCGACCATCGTCAAGCCGCGCAATACCAGATAAGCATCGCGCCCATCCGCCAGCGAAAAATCCAGTTCGTCGACGGTGGCGCCGCAGTCGACCAGACGCTTGGTCGCGGTTCGGCATGCATCGTTGATTTCCGGATCGATGCCCGTCCCGGCGATATCGGCGGCGTAACCTATTCTCATATTTTTCAGATCGTGGGTCTGCATCACAGCGGCCAGTGGACTTTTCCAGGGCGCTCTCACCGCAATAGGCGTCAGCCCGCTATCATCGATCATTGCCTCAAGCAGCAGGGCGGCATCCTCGGCGATGCGCGCCATCGGTCCGTGTACGGTGCCGACATCCCATGGCAATGGCGTGGGAAACCGCGGCACGAGTCCGGCGGTAGGCCGCAACCCGACCACCCCACAAAACGCGGCCGGCACCCGCAATGAGCCGCCGAAAACGTTCGAGATAATCTCAATATCAGGATCGGAATAGAGCCGAAGGGCATATTGCCGTTCGACAAAATGCGGGTGGGCCGCATCGGCGAGCGCCGTTTGCGATGTTTCACTGCGAACGATGACACGACAGCCACCCAGGGCTAAGGTCTTGGCAATGGGGTAGCTGTGCCCGGCTCCCGAAATAAAATAAAGTCCGACGATCGGTCTCATTGCTGAGGCGACCTGCGGCGGCGAATTTCCTCGATGACAATGCTGTTGTCCATTTCGCCATCGCCATGGCGGATGCAGGCTTCGAGCACCGCAGTGTGCACCGCAAGAAGCGGCAACTCCTGTCCGACTTTGGCCGCTTGTTCAATCATGAGACGGGCATCTTTGAGCGTCTGCCGTACGCGGCCTTCGGCTGTAAAGTCGCCGGCCACCATTTTCGGTCCCTTGGTGTCCATGACTTGCGAAGCCGCGGCTGACGCCCGTGCCACTTGGAGAAACGCCGCAGGGTCGAGGTCAAGCCGCGCGGCAAAGACCATGCCCTCGGCAAGTGCAAGGCGGTTGAGTCCGAGAATAAGATTGATCGCGAGCTTGGCGCGGCCGCCGTCACCAATCTGGCCGATGTGAAAGCGTTTCGGGAACAGCGCATCCAGCACCGGTGCGGCGATTTGCGCGACATCAACGTCGCCGCCAATCAGCCCGATGCCGTCGCTTTGGCGGACCTGCGCGCTGGTGCCGGATACCGGCGCTTCAAGGAAGCGAATCTGTGCCGCCACACGCGCCCCAAGTTCGGCAATGCGATCCGGATCGCAGGTGCTGGTGCAAATCACGATCTTGCCCGCTGCGGCGGGCACCAACGCGCGTTCGACGACTTCCTCGACCTGCTCGGTAGAAAACACCGCGAGCACAATCGGATCGCACTGTCGCGCTATGTCGGCGAGTGTCCCAGCGCGTCCGCCGATTTGTTTAAGCTGTTCGTTGCGCGCTGGATCAATGTCAAATCCGATGACGCCAAATCCCGTGGCGATCAGGCGGCGAGCATAGACCTCTCCCATCAGTCCGACGCCGACCAATCCGACGGGTGTTTGGGGAGGCATGTGATTTGCTCGTTCCTGGTGCAGTAGCGCAATGCCTTTTGCCTTTTCTCTTAAGGCAACGCCATTTGGCGTTAATCGAGCCGTGCGATTTTTAGTTCGCGCGCCACGCCGTCGAGATTGTTGCGCAGCGCCTGGGGCATCGGAATGCCGTGCGCGTGCCGATCCAGGCGTTTGGCGTGGCTTTGTTCGCCCGGCAGCCAGATTCGTTCGACGTGCGGAAGCCGCTGCGACTGGCGAATGTCACGAATGAGACCGTCCACGGCCCTCTTGAACTCCGCCGGCGGCATAAAAGCCTCAATCGACAGCGCCATTATCGCTTGTCCGGTATTGGTCGCTTTCCCGGTTTCTTTGACAAAATCGATCACCTCGCGGCCGACCGCCGCGCGATTTAACGCGCCGGCGATGAGCGCGATGATCAGACTCAATCCGTAACCTTTGTAATCGCCGATCGGCAGCAGATGGCCTTCATCGGCGCGCTTGGCATCGGTCAGCGGTTTTCCGTCGCGGTCGATCATCCAGCCGACCGGCATCGGCTCGCCGCGCTGCGCTTTGAGCCGCACTTTGCCATAGGCCGCCACCGTCGGCGCCATGTCGAGCACGATGGCCGGCTCCTCAAGCGCCGGGACAGCAACCGCCATTGGGTTGGTGCCAAGCAGGCTTTCGCTGCCGCCCCATGGCGGCAAATGGTTGTTACTGCCGACGGCGAAATATAGCCCGATCATGTCGTGCGCGAGCGGCAGCGTGACATAGAGTGCCGCCGGCCCGGCGTGATTGCTCATACGCGCACCGATCCAGCCGATTCCGTTCGCCTTGGCTTTTTCGATCGCCAAGAAGGCCGCGCGGCGCATCACCAGATGGCCCATGCCGTTATCGCCGTCAATCAGCGCAACAGCTGCGCGGTCGCTGATCACGCGAATATTCGGTTTGGCGTTGATGCCGCCGGCGCGCAGCCGGCGCACATAAAGCGGCAGCCGGATCACGCCATGGGTGTCGCTGCCGCGCAAATCCGCTTCAACCATCAAGCTTGTGACTGCCTGCGCGTCACCCTCCGGCAAGCCAGCGGCGATGAAAGCGCGGGTTACGAAAGCGGTAAGCTCGGCAGCTGACACGCGGGTTTCCGCAGCCATTTCCTTCGTGCTTACGTGCTGATCCATGCCTAAGCTTACCTGGTGTGATGCGCGCATGCGCGGGAAGAACGCTGGTACATGCCCGGCCCAGATCATAAGATCAATCAAATCCCCGAGGTAAAGCATTATGGCCACAGCGACTGCCGAAAAAATCCTGACCCTGGACGCCTGTTTTGGCACATATCCGCATACGGCCCCGCTCAAGAGCGGCGCCATTACCTCCGACCGCGTCGCGTTGCGCTTCAATGAGGTCGAGCCGATCAACAAAGCCTTCCTCATGATGGTGCGGCAGGAGAAGTTCGATGTGAGCGAAATGGCGCTCGCCACTTATTTGCAAGCCAAGGCCTATGGCAAGCCGTTGACGCTTCTGCCGGCGACGATGATGGGCCGCTTTCAGCACGGCACCATGTTTTACAATTCCGAGCGCGGAACGGTGACGCCGGAAAGCTTGCCAGGCCGCCGCGTCGGCGTGCGCGCTTTCTCGCAGACTACCGGTGTGTGGCTGCGCGGTATCTTGTGGAAGGATTACGGGCTTGATCTCGGCACGGTGAAATGGGTGACGTTCGAGGATGCTCACGTGCCGGAATATCGCGATCTGCCCGGCGTCGAACGCGCCGCCGCTGGCAAGGACATGACGAAAATGCTGCTCGACGGCGAGCTCGACGCGGCGATCTTCGGCGGCAACATCCCAAGCGATCCGCGGCTCAAAAGCGTCATTGCTGAACCGGAGGCGGCGGCAAAGGAATGGTACAACAAACACGCGACCGTGCCGGTCAATCACATGGTCGTGGTCAAGAGCGCGCTCGCCAAATCTGATCCCGGCGCGGTGCGGGAAATCTTTCGGATGCTGCAGGCCGGCAAAAAAGCGGCAGGCCTACCGAAGCTCGGCGCCATCGATACGATTCCGTTTGGCTTCCAAGCGGTGAAACCGGCGCTCGAACTGATGTCGAGCTATGCGCTGGAAATGAAAATTATTCCGCGGCGATTTTCGGTCGAGGAATTGTTCGACGACACCACGTTGGCGCTGTAGTCTCGACTCCGGCGGCCTCCACCTTCGCGAGACAATTTTTCGTTATTGGACTCAATGGATTAGGAGCCTAAAAAAGGCTTTGACATAAAGATGATATCTTTAGTATTTTACGCCAAAGCAGAATTCTGACCCGCGACTGCATGAGACAAGTAAGCGAAAGGCCGCTTGAGGCCAGCAAAAGTTTGACGGCCCGCATCATGCTGGCGGGCCGCTCGTCTTCGTTATCCGCGCAAGTCGTCGCCGAGGTGCGCGATGCGCTATTTGCCAAGCGGCTGCGGCCCGGCGATTTCCTCGGCACGGAAAAGGATCTGGCGGCGCGGTTTAACGCGAGCCGCATCGTCGCGCGCGATGCGTTACGCACGCTCGAAGCGCTCGGCATTGTCGAAATCCGCATGGGCAAGGGCGGCGGCGCGCGCATCGCGCACGGCAATCCGCGCCTGTTCGCCGAAGCGCTCGCCGTGCAGCTCGACCTCACCGGCGTGAGCGCAGCCGAAATCATGGACGCGCAGCGCGCCATTGAGACGCTCGGCGCCGAACTCGCCGCCGAAAACGCCACGCCGCAGGATATCGAGAAGTTACGGCGCTTGTTGCGCGAAGCCGAAGCGGCGATCGGCGATCTCGACGAATTCACTCGGCTATCGCGCGACTTCCATCTCGCCGTGGCCGAGGCCTCGCACAACCGGGTCATTCTGGTGCAGCTTATCTCACTCGAACACGTCTCGTGGCCGCGTCGCAACGTCACCGCCACGCCGAAACTGGCAAGGCACATCCTGGAAACTCACACCAAGCTTGCCGACTTGATCGAGCTTCGCGACCCGAGCGGTGCGCGCGCCTTGATGGACGATCACGTCAAGAT
>DASZCJ010000114.1:0-8850 GCA_035943155.1 Xanthobacteraceae bacterium
GGTCCGGGCCGCGGACCGCGAAGCCAGTTTGCAGCGCTGCATCGGCCGGGGGTTTCGGTTCTGGCTCAGCCGCGCCGGCCTGACCGATCACGACCCGCGAATGTTTAATCGCCTCGGCCAGCGCCTCATCGTTGCTCGGCAGGCTGTCCAGCTTGGCGCGGGTTTCGGGGTCGATGCCGCGAAAGCTTCGTTCGGCAATCGCCGGCGACATGCGGTCCGGCTCAGGAAAGATGATGTCGAATCCAACCGCGACCGCGCCGAGTTGCGTGATCTGCGTAACCAGGTCTCCGACAGTCGTGCGCGGCCACGGCCACTGCCCGATAGCCTTAAGGCTCGCTTCGTCGATATCGACGATAACGACAGGTCGTATGTCTTGCTGACGCGGCCGCAGCACTTGGAAAAAATCGAAAGTGCGGACGCGCAATTCCGCAAGCGGCCGAGGGTCGGCCAGCCGCAGCGGCACCAGCGCGAATAACAGGACGATGCATACCGCCCGCGCCAGGCCGACTTGTTGCGCGCGCCGGATCAGGCCTTTCATCGATAATCGTTCCCCATGAACGTCGCCAAGAGCGTCGCCATGAACGCGGCCATTTTAGCCTGCCCCGCGCTGCGAGGGCAGCAGTCGGGTTCGCTTGTTCCGCAAATGGCAAGAAAAAGGGCAATGCCAAATGGCAAGTCTAAACAGCAAGTCTAACCGGCGAATCTGCTGTGCCACCTGCCCGATGGGAGTCTCATTTCTCCCGGAAGGCGTGCATCAGCTGATCCTGCAAGGGCTTGATCAGACATCTAACGCTGCGTACCATATCTTGAGGACGCCAAACTACACGCGGCTTGCAACGACCGGCGGTCGACCGTCCCTGGCTCGTCGCGGGGAACTTCGCCGCAGACTGTAAGGCGTCGAATATACGCACATTACAACACATTTTGGGCGAGTTCACGGCCGTTAGTTAATCACGGGGGGCGGCAACGTGGTCGCACCGCCCGATCCATCGGTTCCGGCCAACCCCATGTAATTTCTTGTAAATTAATGATTTATTCCCAACCCCACCCCGAAAGAACCGAGCCGAAAGAAATTACGGACAAAGAAATAACGCTGGGCACGGGGCGCAAGACGCCTCGTGCGCTCCGATTTTTTGCAACAAACAAACAAAGCCCGGCCGGGTCGGATCTCAGCCGACCCGGCCGTGCGGTTGCGACCAAGTTCCGATGTGTCTGAAATCAGGAACGGGAATCGAGCGAGAGCCCGATGCTGAAAGCCTTTTGCCGCGTCGCGCCTTCAGTTCTCCTCAGCTTCTTCGCAATCTGCGATGCTTTGGTCTTCTTGCGCGCCATCGTTTTCAGGTCACGGAGCTCGCCTGAAGTCCACGCGCGCCGCTTTTTCTTCCTCTTCGCCATAATACCTCCCTTTCAATAAAGGCAGCTTGTATCCCCAACGCGAACAAAAGAAAAGCCAACAGATGACAATCGGCTTTATCGGTTCATCACGCTTATCGGTTCATCACGCGGCGTTTCGTTTCGTCCTTATCACTTATTGCGAACCGTAAACAGTCCACCGGACTGCAAATGCATGATGGCGTATAAAACAAAAAGTTCTTTCAGATCATTAGCGCGTATACTGCCACGAAGCAAATGGTTCCATCGCAACGCTGCTGTTCGAAAACGCTGGTATTCGAAAATCTATCAATTCAGGAGTGAGCGCGAGTCAACTATCGGATGACAGCGGTTCGACATTATTCGGGCCCATTGATTGTCAAAATGGCTCTCAACCCTGTATCACCCGATGTCGTGGGGAGATTCGTGATGGCTAACTTCGTCCGCGCATCGTTGTGGCTTGCGGCGCTAGTCGTTTTGTTGCTCGGCCAGCGCAGCAGCGTCGCGCAGAGGTACGCTTCGCGCTGGTGATCGGCAACGATCAATACCGGACGGCCACGCTCGCCACGCCAGCCAACGATGCCGGTCTCGTCGCCAACGCACTGGGCGCCGCGGGGTTCGCAGTCACCGGAGCGAGGAATCTCGATCAGGCGGCGCTGCGGGAAACTTTTCGGGAATTTATCGGTCAAGTCGCGTCAGCTGGGCCCAATGCAGTGGCGGTGATCTATCTCGCCGGTTTTGGTTTGCAGTTCGGGGGCGAGAATTATTTCGTGCCGATCGATGCCGATATTCAGCGCGACGTCGACGTGCCGCTGCAGGCAATTCGCATTTCGGATTTCACCCAGCCGCTTGCGGCGCTTCCCGGCCGCGTGAAGATCGTCGTCCTCGATGCGGCACGGCAAAATCCATTCGCGCGCGGCGGCCGGCCGTTGGCAGGTGGCCTAGCACTGGTCGATCCGCAGCCCGGCCTGGCGATCGCATTTAACGCCGCCCCAGGGACAGTTCCACCGGACGAGCAGGGTCCCTACGGCGCCTATGCAACCGCGCTGACCGAGATGATCGGCTATGGCGGTTTGACGTTTGACGACATGTTCGCGCGTGTTCGTCTGCGCGTCAGCGCGCAAACACAAAGTGCCGCAGTGCCCTGGTATGCATCGCGGCTCGACGGCCCATTTTTCATGACTGAACGAACGGCCGGCGCGCCGCCGCCGCCCAACGCGCTTCCGATCGCCGATATTCGCAACCGTTCGTTCCGCGATTACGGCAGTCCCGACGAGGCCTATGCGGCGGCGATCGCCCTGGACAGCATTGAAGCATATCAGGGCTTCCTCGCCGTTTATCCCGACGGCCCCTATTCGCGTCGTATCGCCGCGATGCTCGCCGTTCGCCGTGAAGAAATCATCTGGCGGCGCTGCGTGATTGCCGACACGCCGCCAGCCTATTGGTCATATCTGCGGCGTTATCCCAATGGCCCCCATGCCTGGGATGCCCGCCGTCGCTTGGCGTTCCTTGCGGCGGTGCTCGAGCCGCCACCGGACTTTGTCTATTTCGATTTCGGCATTGCGCCGCCGCCGCCGACCGAGGTGGTCTTCGTCGAACGGCCGGTCATTATCTTCGAGGGTCTTCGCCCCGCCGCCACCGCCGCCTCTGCTCTTTTTGCCGCCGCGGCCACGCGAATACGTCGTTTTGGCGCCGCCGCCACCACGCGAACGGTTTGCGCTGCCGATTGCCGCGGCACCGATCCCGACTTTTGTCCGCCCGCCGCACACCGTGACGCTCCAGCAACAACCACCGCCAACGACGAACGCGCCGGGCGGCCGAGCGACTGTTAACGTGTCGCTGCCCTCGGTCGTGACGCACGGCAATCAGGGCAATCAGGGAGCGCTGACCAGTCCGAACGCGCCGCCGGGGCAGATCACGCCTCCGAACAGACCGGCGACGACCCTTGCGCCATCGACGACCCCTTCCAAAAACTTGGCTCCGACGGCCCTGCCGCATCCCAGTGGTCCTGGCGGACCGCCGCCGACCCCCCATCAAGCGCATCGATCAAACCAGCGCCGACCCCGCCGCATCCCGGCGGACGCATTGGACCGAACGGATCCGGCGGCGGCTCGTCGGTTTCGGCGCCGTCAAACGCAGCTATTAAGCCGCCACCGCCACCACCACCTCCGCCACCACCGCATCCGGCCGGCACCGGCAATGGACCGACATTTCGCCCAACGCACCATCAAATGCAGCGGCGAAGCCGGCATTTCCGCCGCATCCAAGCGCCCCGTCGGCGGCAACGATAAAGCCGCCCGCGCCGCTATCGCCGCCGCCACCCCCACCGCCGCATTCTGCGGCGCCGTCAGCCGCGGCGGTAAAACCACCGTCGCCGCCGCCACCATCCCCACCGCCGCATCCGACGCCTCCAGTCGTGAGGCCGGCAACGGTCGCGCCTCCGCCTTCGCCACCATCGCCGCCGCCGCATCCGGCCCAGCCAACGCAAAACCCGCGGACCATCCGGCCCGCGGTTGTCCACCCGGACAAACAGCGACCCCGAACGGCTGCAAATAGCAGACGTTCGCTACGCGTCTTCGCTACGACACTTGCGGGCCGCAGATGGCGTCACCAACTTTGGAGAGGAGCAGATCGGCCAGGGAAGCGATCGGATGGGTCCGTGCACCGATGAAATCAAGCTCGTTGCCCTCGATAAAGATGACATCGAGGTCGTCTCAGCCCATGTGCAGGATTCGCTCGTCAAGGTCGCCGATATTTTCTGGCAGCCGCACGATCATCGCTTCGTCATGGCGCTTAATCGCTTCGATTGGATGAGCGCCGTCGACATTGCCAAATCCGGCGCAGGCTCCAATAAGCCGGATTATCGCCGTTGCCGCACGGCGCTACGCTTCGAGCGTGTCCTTGCCTGCAAATGCCGCAATCTCGATCAAACCGCGAAGGATGCGCTACTCAATTTGCTCGCTGTCGAATTCGCCGAAACCGATTCGCCGGCCGGCGTGGTGTCGCTCATCTTTTCCGGCGGCGGCGTTATTCGTCTCGAAGTCGAATGCCTGGAGGCTGAGCTGGCCGATCTCGGCGAGGTTTCGGCAGCGGCAATCTGCCCCGACCATTTCACCGCTAATACGGCCCGCGCCTAGAGCGTAGTTGCTTCAAATTGAATCGATCGGCGCTCTAGCGTGTTGATGGAGCATGATCTTTTCGGAAAACCGGTTTCCACTTTTCCGGATCATGCTCTCATCGGATTTCAGGCAGCGTGCGGGCGGTGCGTCGGTGGCGCGGCGAATAGCTTCATCAGCACGGCAATCACCGAGAGCGTCAACGCATAGACCACGACCTGCATGGCTGTGGGCTGGTCCACATAACCGATCAGCGTATGCAGCGCCCGGCCCAAGAAGCTCGAATCCCGCAATATCCAAGACGTATCCCACACCGTTTGATCAAGCGCGGTAACGATATTGGCCTGTTCGAGGAAGGCGATCGCCTGCGCGGCCATGCCTGCGGCGAGCAATGCAATCAAAGCGCTGGTAACGCCGAACAGATAACGCGAAGGGATGCTGAGCAAGCCGAGATAGGTCAAAAGGCAGACCAGCGAGCCGAGCAGAAGTCCGGCAAAGCCGCCGGCGACCAGCGCCCAGCTGCCGCCGCCTTGCGCCGCGGCGACGCCGTACAGAAACAGCACCACCTCGGATCCTTCGCGCAACACCGCCACGGCGACCACAATCGCAAGCGCCAACAGCGACTTCGATCCGGCGACAACGGCCTCGCCGGCGGCGCGCAATTCGGCCACAAGCTCGCGGCCGTGGCGCGACATCCAGACATTATGCCAAGTCAGCATCAGCACCGCGAAACCCAGAATACCGGCGTTGAAGACCTCTTGGCCGTTGCCGCCGAACAATTGCGACAAGCCGCTGGTAAACACCGCCACCACGCACGCGCCCAGCACCCCGGCGGCGACGCCACCGGAAATCCACGCCGCACGGCCGACCACGCCCGTCGTGACAGCCATGACGATGCCGATGATCAAGCCCGCTTCGAAGACTTCACGAAAGACGATGACAAGAGCTGCAAGCACCGGCGCCTCACCAAACAGGCAATTTCGGTTGATGCGGAGCGGCGTCGATCGTCGCTGCTGTCATGGTGACAACCCCAATCGTTCTGCTGCTGCGACTGAAAAAATCGGTCATGGCACAACCAGCACGCCCTGCGTTTCGCGATGAAAATCGTCGAAGAAATTATAGCGGCCCGGCTGTTGCGGCCGCACACGGACCACCGCCTCCTTGCCGACCGGTATGATCTTCTCGAAATGCAAATCGCTGCTCTCGAATTCCGAAACGATCGGATTGAGATTCTTGACATGCATTTCGATCGCCCGGCCGGGCGGCGCGTGCAGCTCGGCCGGATCGAATTGGCGGTCCTTAATCGTCAGCGACAGGGCGACGGCATCTTCGCCGCGCGCGGCACTTGGCACGAGTGGCAAGGCGGGCGACATCAGCAGGAATGACAGAACATGCCGCCGATCAAACGCCCAAATACGATTCACCATGTCGTTACCATGTCGGCACGGCGCGCCTCTGCCATTGAATTGCCTATCCCAGGATTCGCACGGGGTTTTACCCAAAAGGAGTCACCCAAAGGGCTTGGCCCAAAGGACTTGACCCAAAAAGGGCTCGCCCAAAACCGCTCGCTAAGGAGTTGGGGAACAGCGGACTTTTTGTCAATCTAAAAACCGAATTTTAGAATTGTTATAACTTCTGCGGACTGCTACGCAGCGCGGAAGTTCAATGAAAGCGCGCCGCTACGGCGCCGCCGAGCCGCAGTGCAGATGCGATGGCCATCCGCCTTGAAATAACGTCCGGCGACTTTGCGCAAAAATTTCGCGCATTGCTTGACGCTAAGCGCGAAGCATCGGCGGATGTCGAAGCCGCGGCGCGCGCTATCGTGGCCGATGTCGCGGCGCGCGGCGACGCCGCGCTCAGGGATTACACGGCCAAATTCGATCAATGCGATCTCGACCGCGTCGGCTTGCGGGTAACGGCGCAGGAGATAACGGCCGCGGTGACGGCATGCAGCGCCACCGCGCTCGACGCGTTGGAACTCGCCAGCGCGCGCATCGAAACCTATCACCGCCGCCAGCTGCCGCAGGATGACCGCTTTGTCGATGCGCTCGGCGTGGAGCTCGGTTCGCGCTGGACGGCGATCGAAGCGGTCGGGATCTACGTGCCGGGCGGCACCGCTGCCTATCCCTCGTCGGTTCTCATGAACGCGGTGCCGGCAAAGGTCGCCGGCGTGCCGCGGCTGGTCATGGCCGTGCCGGCGCCGCGCGGGGAGCTCAATCCGCTTGTTTTGGCCGCGGCCAAGCTTGCTGGCGTCGATGAGATTTTTCGCATCGGCGGGGCCCAGGCAATCGCCGCCTTGGCCTACGGCACCGCAACGATTGCCCCCATCGCCAAGATCGTCGGACCGGGCAACGCCTTCGTCGCTGCCGCCAAGCGCATCGTATTCGGCAAGGTCGGCATCGATACGATTGCCGGCCCCTCGGAAGTGCTGATCGTCGCCGATCGCAACGGCAATGCGCAGTGGATTGCCGCCGATCTTTTGGCGCAGGCCGAACATGACGCCAGCGCGCAGGCGATCCTGATCACCGACAGCGGCGATCTCGCGCGTGATGTCGAGCGGACGGTCGCCGCGCAACTTGCAGCTTTGCCGCGCGGCAAGGTGGCGGCTGCGTCATGGCGCGACTACGGCGCGATCATCGTCGTACGCACACTCGAGGAAGCCGTGCCGCTCATCGACGCCATTGCGCCGGAGCACATCGAAATCGCGCTCGAAGAGGGCGAGTGGCTCGTCAAGCGCATCCGCAACGCCGGCGCGATTTTTCTCGGACCGTACACCCCGGAAGTGATTGGCGACTACGTCGCCGGCGCCAATCACGTATTGCCGACCGCGCGGGCGGCACGATTTTCTTCGGGTCTCGGCGTGCTCGATTTCATGAAGCGCACCTCGATCCTCAAATGCGGCCCCGACCAATTGCGTTCGCTCGCCGACGCCGCAATCACGCTGGCGACCGAGGAAGGGCTCGATGCGCATGCGCGCTCGGTCACGATCCGGCTCAACCGCTAACATGCTCTGATGCCGCGGCGAGCCACCAGCAAAGACAATACCGGCCGGCTCGCGGCAGTGACTCTCGACGAAGCTTCGCTCGGCCGCAGCAGCGATGACGTCGAGCACGAGCGCCGGGTGGCGATCTACGACCTGCTCGAAGAGAACAAGTTCAAGCCGGTCGGCCATGACGGCGGGCCTTACGCGCTGCAACTTTCCATCAGCGGCAATCGGCTCGTCTTCGATATCCGTCTCACCGACAACACGCCGGTGATTGCGCATCTATTGTCACTGGCGCCGTTCCGCCGCGTCGTCAAAGATTATTTCGTGGTCTGCGACAGCTATTACGCGGCCATCCGCACGGCAACGCCCGACCGCATCGAGGCGCTCGATATGGCGCGGCGTGCGCTGCACGATGAAGGTTCGCAGCTGGTGCTGGAGCGGCTCAAGCGCAAGGTCGACATCGATTTCGACACCGCACGTCGGCTGTTCACTTTGCTTTCGGTTTTGCACTGGAAGGGCTGAGGGCGCGTTAGAGCGGGATAACGAGTCGATGGAATCCCATCCCACTCTAACGCGCCCGCCGCTGGCAGTTTTGTTCGCCTGCGGGCTAAATGCGGTACGCTCGCCGATCGCGGCAGCGCTGTTCGGACAGATTTTCGGACGCGCGGTCTATGTCGGCTCGGCCGGCGTGCGCAAGGGCGAGCTTGATCCATTTGCAGTAGCGGTGATGGCGGAAATCGGGCTCGACATTTCGCGGCACAAGCCGGTGACCTTCGAGGAGCTGGACGAATGGGAGGGGCTCAACTTCGATCTCATCGTCACGCTCGCGCCGGAAGCGCATCACCGCGCGCTGGAAGTGACCCGGACCAGCGCCGTTGACGTGGAATACTGGCCGATTGCCGATCCGACTGCGGTGGAAGGCAGCCGCGAGCAGCGGCTGGAAGCTTATCGGGAGGTGCGCGACCAGCTGTTGGCGCGCATACGTGCGCGTTTTATTCGCCGCGGTCCCGGCAATGAATGAGATCGGCGGCGCTGGACGAATAGTTTTCAATGCTGTTGTGATAAGACCGATCATCCGCTAGGGTCCGCGCCAATTTTGGCGCAGTTTCCACGCAATGAGCCCGGTCGAACGGCTAACGATTTTGCGGAAAGCGAATGGCGAAGGAAGAACTCCTGGAATTTCCCGGTGTCGTCACGGAACTGCTGCCGAACGCCACTTTTCGGGTCAAGCTCGAGAACGACCATGAGATCATCGCCCATACCGCGGGACGCATGCGCAAGAACCGCATTCGTGTACTGGCCGGCGACAAAGTGCTCGTCGAAATGACGCCGTACGATCTCACCAAGGGCCGGATTACCTACCGGTTCAAATGATCG
>DASZCJ010000115.1:0-3971 GCA_035943155.1 Xanthobacteraceae bacterium
TTGGCACCTCGATGTCGGCTCATCACATCCTGGGGCTGGAGCAGGTCCCAAGGGTTCGGCTGTTCGCCGATTAAAGTGGTACGTGAGCTGGGTTCAGAACGTCGTGAGACAGTTCGGTCCCTATCTGCCGTGGGTGTTGGAGAATTGAGAGGATCTGTCCCTAGTACGAGAGGACCGGGATGGACGTACCTCTGGTGGAGCAGTTGTGGCGCCAGCCGCAGTGCTGCGTAGCTATGTACGGACGGGATAACCGCTGAAGGCATCTAAGCGGGAAACCCACCTCGAAACGAGTTCTCCCTTGAGAGCCGTGGTAGACCACCACGTTGATAGGCCGGGTGTGTAAGCGCGGCAACGCGTTCAGCTTACCGGTACTAATAGCTCGATTGGCTTGAACGCTCTCATTTTCAATGCGCATCGGGAGTCAGGCATCAGCAATCAGGAATCAGATTGCTGAGCTGACGCCGAGTGGCAAAAACAGCTTGCTTCATGGAATCACGATCGAAATCAGGTCCTGATACCTGATCGCCGATCCCGATTCCTGTTCCGTCTTTCGCCGGCCTGGTGGTCATAGCGAGGAGCCTATACCCGATCCCATCCCGAACTCGGCCGTCAAAGTCCTCTGCGCCGATGGTACTAAGTCTCAAGACTTGGAAGAGTAGGACGCTGCCAGGCCTGCCAAGGACGGATTTCCTCTTCACCTCTTCACGAAGTTCAAACAAAGCCCCGCGGTTTTCCGCGGGGCTTTTTTGTTCTCATTCATCATTGCCGGGCTTGACCCGGCAATCCATGCCGCTTCGCCGCTTGCGAGTGTTTGCAGCAGACCCGTTCTACGAACGGCTAGGCCCGCGCATGACGAATGCTATTCACTCCGCCACTTGCGCCGCCGCATGCTGGCGGAATTTCGGCATCACCTCGTGCGCCAACAGCCGCATCGACTCGCGCTCCCAGGCGCCGTTCGGGCCGCTCCAATCGAGGCCGGTCATTAAGAGTGTGCCGAACGGACCGATGTCCTCGCGCAAGGCCACGAGCTTGTCGAGAAATGTCTTCGGCGAACCGTAGATCACTGAGCCCTCGGCGATGACTTCAACGGTCGCTTCCTCGTCCGTCATATCGGCGCGCGGCTTCAACGACGTCAATAGGCCGACCCGCGACAGCACCTCGCGCATATAAGTGTAAAAGTAGCGGTTCGAGCCCTGTTCGCTGAACACGCGCTCGCGCGCTTGCGCTTCGCTCGCCGCCAGCATCACATTGCGCGCCACGCGCCAATTCTCGCCGCGCGCCGGCTTGCCGGCGTCGACGCAGGCTTTGCTGTAAATCTCCCAATGCGAATTGAGCGCTTCGCGCGGCACATTGTTGGCCGAAATGATGCCCCAGCCGCGCTGCGCGGCGACGCGCGCGGTCGGCGAATTGCGGCTCGACACCGACATCGAAATCGGCGGCCCGCCGCCCTGAAATGGTTTCGGCATATAGCCGATGCCAAGCTCGTCGATGATCGCGTTCTTCAACTGCACGTTCCAGAACTCGCCATTGAGATCATAGGGCGGATCCTGCGCCCAGATGCGCTCGATCATGCCGATCGATTCCATGGCTTTTCGTTCGCGCACCTTGCGATCGCCGTTGTCGAACAACTCAAAATCCGAAAACAGCCCGCCGACACCGATGCCGAGCATGAAACGGCCGCGGCTCATATGGTCGAACTGCGCCACCTCGGCCGCCACTTTGACCGGGTGGTGGTGGGGCAGGCAGATCACGGCGGTGCCGAAGGTCAGATTCTTGGTGCGCGAAATTAATCCCGCCATGAACATCAGCGGCGAGGGAATGGGCTCGGTGGTCGCCGAGAAGTGCTCGCCGAGCCACAATTCGTCAAAGCCGAGCCGGTCGGCATAGAGCGATTTCTCCTCGTCCTCGGCGAGCGTTTCGGCGAGCAAGCGTCCGGGCGGATGAACCGGCATCATGAATAGTCCGAGACGCATGGGGTTCCTCGTCGAGCGTTTCCCCGGACGCGGTGCAACGCGTAGCGGTGCGCCGCTGATCCGGGATCGTTCCACACTCGGAATTTTCGAAGGTCCCGGTTCAGCAGCGCACCATTTCATGCTGCGCTGCGCCCGGGGTACGAGTGCTGGATTGCGGCTAGGCTACGATCCTCTTCGCACCTTGACAACGCAGCGCCGACCGCGCGTATGACGAACGCAAGCGAGAGGAAACAGCCATGAATGCCCGTGCTAGCGACCAAAAGGCCAGCGCGAAAAACTCCACCAACCGTGTCTATCGCGTCGCCGTCATTCCTGGCGACGGCATCGGCAAGGAAGTGGTGCCCGAGGGCGTGCGCGTACTTGAAACCGCGGCCCAGAAGTTCGGTTTCGAGCTGCGGCAGGATCATTTTGATTTTGCGTCATGCGATTACTACGAAAAGCACGGCCGTATGATGCCGGAGGACTGGAAGGACAAGATCGGCCGCCATGACGCGATCTTCTTTGGCGCGGTCGGCTGGCCGGCCAAGGTGGCCGATCACGTCTCGCTATGGGGCTCGCTCATTCAATTCCGCCGCGAGTTCGATCAATACGTCAATCTTCGCCCAGTCCGGCTGATGCCCGGCGTGCCGTCGCCGCTCGCCAATCGCAAACCCGGCGATATCGATTTCTGGGTGATACGCGAGAACACCGAAGGCGAGTATTCGGCGATCGGCGGCCGCATGTTCGCCGGCACCGAGCGCGAAGTCGTGGTGCAGGAAACGGTGATGTCGCGCATTGGCGTCGACCGCGTGCTCAAATTCGCCTTCGAACTTGCGCGCAAGACGCCGAAGAAGCACCTGACCTCCGCCACCAAGTCGAACGGCATCGCCATCACCATGCCGTACTGGGACGAGCGCGTCGAAGCCATGGCGCAACATTTCCCCGACGTTAAATGGGACAAGTATCACATCGATATTCTCTCCGCGCTGTTCGTGCTCAAACCCGATCGCTTCAATGTGGTCGTCGCTTCCAACCTGTTCGGCGATATTCTCTCCGATCTCGGTCCGGCCTGCACCGGCACCATCGGCATTGCGCCGTCGGGCAACATCAACCCGGAGCGCAAATTCCCGTCGGTGTTCGAGCCGGTGCACGGCTCGGCGCCGGATATTGCGGGCCTTGGCATCGCCAATCCGATCGGCCAGATCTGGTCCGGCGCGATGATGCTCGAACATCTCGGCGAGCCCGATGCGGCCGGCGCTATCGTCAAAGCGATCGAGCGGGTGCTGGCCGAACCGAAGCTGCGCACCGGCGATCTCGGTGGTCCGGCGACGACCGCAGCCTGCGGCAAGGCCGTCGCAGCCGCGCTCGCTTAGGCATATGAGCTTGCGGATTTACGGCGTCGCCCGCACGCGCGCGTTCCGCGCCTTGTGGATTGCCGAAGAGCTCGGGCTTGCTTACGAGCACTTGCCGATCGAAATCGGCGATGCTGGGGCGCGCACACCGGAATTCCTGGCGCTCAATCCCAATGGGCGGTTGCCGGTCATCGCCGATGGCGATTTCGTGTTGTCGGAATCGCTCGCGATCACGCTCTACCTCGCCAAGAAACATTCGTCCGGCAGGCTTTATCCCAGAGCGCTCGAAGACGAGGCGCGCGCCTGGCAATGGAGCTTCTGGGCGGTGGCGGAAGTCGATCGCGGCGTCAATATCTGGTCGCTGCATGCGGTGCGGTTGCCGCCGCACGAGCGCAACGCGGCGCTGCGCGACGAGGCGCTCAAAGTTCTCGCGGCCCCGTTCAAAGTGCTCGACGCGGCGCTGGCGCGGGATCCCTATTTGCTCGGCCGGGGATTTACCGTGGCTGACCTCAATGTTGCCGCCGTTATCAGCCGCGCCGCCGCTATGGACCTCTCGGCGTGGCCGGGCCTGATAGCTTGGTTGACGCGTTGTCTCGATCGACCCGCGGCACCCAAGCCGCTGGCGCTCAAAACAAAATCCGACGAGGAAACACCGGTTGAGGTCACT
>DASZCJ010000116.1:0-8147 GCA_035943155.1 Xanthobacteraceae bacterium
GATCGTGGCCGAGGCGCAGCTCGCCAACATCAATGCCGGCACCCGCGCGGAGGTCATCGCGGCGCGCAAGGCGGAGCTCGAGCGGGCACAGGCGAGCGTGGTGCTGGCGCAGAAGACCTACGACCGCGTCAGCCAGCTGGCGGAGCACGGCAATGCCCCGATCGCTCGGCTCGACCAAGCCACCGATTCTCTGCACGAGAATCAGCGTGCCGTGGATCAGGCCCAATCCGCTTACGAGCAGGCCGTCAACGGTTATACGAAAGAGGAGCATGAGATCGCCGAGGCGACCGTCGGCAAGGCCATTGCCGACATCAAGGCCGTGCAATCGATCATCGACCAGATGGTGGTCTACGCGCCGGTCGCCACGCAGGTCTACAAGCGTAACGTGGAGCCCGGCGAATATGTTTCGCCAGGCGTGCCGCTGGTGACGTTGATCAATCTCGACGACGTGTGGGTCCATTTCGATCTGCGTGAAGACCTGGTCAGGACGCTGAAGATCGGCGATCGTTTCGATGTACGCATTCCAGCACTCAGCGACCGCCGCATCACCGTCGAGGTCAAACTGATCGCCACTAAGGGCGAGTATGCGAGCTGGCGCGCCACGCGGGCCACCGGCGATTTTGACCTGCGCACGTTCTCAATCCGCGCCTATCCGGTCGACAAGGTACCGGAGCTGCGGCCGGGCATGAGCGCCTATTTGGACTGGCGGAAACGCGAATGAAGCCGGCGCCAAAGCCCGGATTTTGGCTCGTCGCACGGCGCGAATGGCGATGGCTGCTGCATGATCGCGTGGCCGTCATATTGATCTTCGGCGTGCCGCTGTTCGCCGTGGCGGTCCTGACCGCAGTGTTCAGTCACCCGGTGATCCGCGGGCTGGGGGTGGTCGTCGTCGACGAGGATCGATCCGCCACCTCGCGTGTCTTCGTGGAAGAGGTGGCGGCGTCTCCCAGTCTCAGCATCGTCGAACGCGCCGGCGATCTTGCCTCGGCGGCGCGGGCGATACGATCCGGCGAGGCCATCGCCGCCGTTTACGTTCCGCCGGATTTCGAGCGCGACCTGAAAGCCGAGCGGCGCCCGCAGGTCGTTGCCTTCTATAACGAGCAGTTCCTCACCGCCGCCGGCATCGCGGCATCGGGCCTGAGCGACAGCCTCGCGGCGGCTGGCAGCCGCGCCGTGACCCCGGCGGCGCCAAAACCGGCCCGCATCGGGGCGCTCGTCGCCGAGACGATCGTGCTGGTCAATCCGGAGACGAACTACGCACAATTCCTGCTGCGCGCGCTGCTGCCGATGGTCATCCACGTGGTCATCGCGCTCGCCGCCGGCTACGCGGTCGGCTCCGAGTTTCGCCGGCGCAGCATGCGCACCTGGCTCGCCTGCGCGGGCGGCAACCCGATCGTCGCGCTTGCAGGCAAGCTCGCGCCGCTGTTCGCAATTTTCTTTGTCATCATGCTGTCGGTGGCGCTCATATTGGAGGGCATGCTCGGGATTTCCTTCAAGGGCGATGTGCCGATGATGGTCGTCGCGGGCTCGCTAGTCATCATCGGCTACCTGGCGCTGGGGGCGCTGCTGCAGCTTCTGGTGCGCGACCTCGCGACCGGCCTCGGCCTCACCGGCCTCGTCGTCTCGCCCGCGTTCGGCTATGTCGGCGTGGGATTTCCGACGCTGGGCATGAACGCGTTCGCGCAAGCCTGGAGCGCGCTCTTGCCGCTGCGCTGGTACATGGCGGTGCTGATGGGGCAGGCGGCGCGCGGTCTGCCGCTCTCCGATTCGGCGCGCCCTTTCGCCGCGCTCGCCGCGCTGACCACGCTCTACACCCTGCTCGCGTTCCTGCGCCTGCGCGCGATCGCCCGCAGCACGTTACGCACAGCGCCAGTGCCGGAACCGGCGCCGACCGTTACTGCCCCACCCGGCGTCGGTGGAGCCTTTGCCGCCGAGTGGCAGCGCGTGCTCAGAACCCGCGGAGCCTTCATCATGCTGGTGCTGGCACCATTGGTCTACGGCTTCTATTACCCGCAGCCGTATCTGAACCAGATTCTGCGCAAGATCCCGATCGCGGTCGTCGACAACGACTTGAGCGAACTGAGCCGCGGCATCGTACAGACCTTGGACGCGAGCGGCGCAGTCAAGGTGGCGGTGCGCGCCGATACGCTTGCCGAGGCGCGTGCCGCGCTCGACCGCGGCGAAGTCTTCGCCGTGGTCGGTATTCCGCCCGAAGCGGAGCGCGACGTGCTCAAGGGCACCACCGTGCCGCTTCCGATCTATGCCGATGCCACCTACTTTTTCCTGTTCAGGACGATGGGCAGTGGCATCGCGGCCGCCATCAATACGCTATCGTCCGAACTCGCCGCGGGCGGTGCCCGCCCCGACGGCAGCTTGTTCAAGGCGGCGCTCGCGAGCTTGAGCCCAGCTGACATTCTGCTGCAGCCGATCTTCAATCCGGTCGGCGGCTATGCCAGCTACATCGTGCCGGCGGCGTTCGTGTTGATCTTGCAGCAGATGCTGCTGATTGGCGCGGCGATGCTGACCCGTGCCGCGCTGGCGCAGGCCACTGGCGGAGCGTTCGTGAGCGTGCTCGGGCGCGGCATCGCCCACCTCATCATCTATTTGCCTGCGCTCGCGCTCTACTTCATCGTGCTCCCGCGGTTCTACGGCTTCTCCACCCTCGGCCAGCCTTTGCAATTGTTCGCGATAGCGTCGGTTTTCGTCCTGGCAACGAGCTTCATGGGTCAGGCCGTGGGCGCCTGGTTCAAACGTCCCGAGACGCCGACGCTCATTTTCCTCGGCACCAGCCTGGCGCAGTTCTTCCTGGCCGGCTTTTCCTGGCCGCGCGAAGCGATCCCCAAGCCCGTCCTTACGGCGGGTTACGTATTCCCTTCGGATCTGGCCATCGACGGCATGGTCCGTATCGATCAGCTCGGCGCAACCCTATGGGAGGTGGCGCACGACTGGCGCGGCCTATGGGTCCTGGCCATCATCTATTTCACGCTCGCGGTGATTTCGGCGGCTCTCGTCAAGCGGAGGCTGGTGCATGGCTAGCCGCAGGGCCACACGGATCATTGTGCTCGGCGTCCTCCTGGTTGCGGCGGGCGTCGGCGGATATTTTCTTTGGCGTCCTGGACCTGCGCCGTCGGTCGTCGGCGTCGTGCGCACAACCGAGATTCGCGTTGCGCCGGAGGTCGGCGGGCAACTCGTCACTATCAATGTCCAGAAGGGCGACCATGTCCGGGCCGGCGATGTGGTGGCCAAGCTCTCCGCGATCGAGTTGAGTGCGGCGGTCGTGCAGGCGCGCGCGGCGCTGGATGCAGCATCGGCCCAGCGCGATCATGTTTATGCCGGAGTACGCGCTGAGGAGGTCGCAGCTTTGGCATCGGCGATCGACAAGGCAAAATCGGGCCTGGACTATGCACAGAGCGAGCTCGCGCGAAAGGCGCAACTGGTGCCTAACAATGCGGCGTCGCAGCAGGACCTCGATCAAGCTGAGCACGACGTCGCAACCGCCCGTGCCGATGTTGCCGAGGCGCAAGCGAATCATGACGCGGCGGTCGCTGGCCCGACACGCGAAGAGCGCGCGATTGCCGACGCCCAAGTCAAGGCGGCCGCAGCCGCGGTCGCGGTGCTCGAGCGAAGATTGGAAAAGACCACGCTGCGAGCACCCGCAGACGGCATTGTTACCGTGATCGTTGCCGAAGTGGGCGAGAACGTGAGCGCAGGCCAGCCGATACTCGCGATCGCAGCAACAGACAAACAGTGGCTTTCGTTCAACGCCCGCGAAGACATGCTCCATGGCCTCACGGTGGGCGACAAGGTCGAGGTCGCGCGAGCGGGAGGGGAACCGAGGTCCGCCCTAGTCACCGAGCTCACGCCGCTTGGCCCGTTTGCGACCTGGCAGGCCGAGCGTGCAATCGGCGATCATGATCGCAACACGCTCCGCCTGCGCCTCGATCCGGAAGGCGATCCGACGGGCCTCGAGCCCGGTATGACGGTCTGGCTCAAGCACTAAGCGGCCTTCGCCCAAAGCCGCCATTGGCGGGGAGCTTCACCATGATCTGCTTGTGCAACCAGACATTCATGGTGGCAGAGTCATTGGTGTCGCCCGTGTAGTGCAGTTCCTTGGCGAGTTCCTTGCGCGCGTTCAGGCTGCTGTCGAGATTGAGGGCCTTCATCAGATCGACGATCGAGGTTCGCCACGCAAGCTTCTCGCCCTTTGCTGCTGCCGCCTTATCAACGATTGCCGCCGCCTCGCACGCGGGGAGAGGGAGTGCGCGGCCGCGTCGCGAGAACAATGGCGCTCGCCTCAGCCGCCGGTCACGCTCATATGGCGGGCGACGGCGGGGCGCTGGTGGCGGCGGTCGATGACGAAATCGTGGCCCTTGGGTTTGCGCCCGATCGCCTCGTCGATGGCGGCGAAGAGCAGGTCGTTGGCCTCCGAGGCGCGCAAAGGTTTGCGCAGATCAGCCGCGTCTTCCTGGCCGAGACACATAAAGAGCGTGCCGGTGCAGGTGACGCGCACCCGGTTACAGGACTCGCAGAAGTTATGGGTAAGCGGGGTGATGAAGCCGAGCCGGCCGCCGGTTTCGGCAACGCGCACATAGCGAGCCGGTCCGCCGGTCCGATAATCGATGTCGTCGAGCCGGTAGCGCTCGGCCAGCCGCGCGCGCACGAGCGACAGCGGCAGATATTGGTCGAGCCGGCCTTCGCCGATTTCGCCGAGCGGCATCACTTCGATCAGCGTCAAATCCATGCCGCGGCCGTGCGCCCATTGCAGGAGCTGCGGAAACTCGTCGTCATTGACGCCCTTGAGCGCCACGGCATTGATTTTGATTTTGAGCCCAGCGGCCTGCGCCGCATCGATCCCGGCGAGCACCTGGTCCAAGGCGCCCCAGCGGGTGATGGCGCGGAATTTGTCAGGGTCGAGCGTGTCGAGCGAGACGTTGATGCGGCGGATGCCGGCGGCGCGCAGATCGTGCGCATATTTTTCCAGCTGCGAGCCATTGGTGGTCAATGTCAGTTCGTCGAGCTGACCCGCGCGCAGATGCCGCGCCAGCGAATTGACAAGCGTCATGATGCCGCGCCGCACCAAGGGCTCGCCGCCGGTAAGCCGAAGCTTGCGCACCCCGCGCGCGACGAAGGCCGAACACAGCCGGCCGAGCTCTTCCAGCGTCAGGATTTCGGATTTCGGCAGAAACGACATGTTTTCCGCCATGCAATAGACGCAGCGGAAATCGCAGCGGTCCGTCACCGAGACGCGCAGATAGGAAATGGCGCGGCCGAACGGGTCGATCAGCGGCTGCCGGCCGGCGCCGCCCTCCAATTCCGCAGTTGCTACGTCCGCTTCCACGCCGTCTTTCGCCGTGTTTTGCAGCAGGGCATCCATGACCGCTCAGATAGTCAGTGCAGTGTGCCGGATAAAGCCCTGATGGTCCAGGATGTTCGGGTTAGCTACCGCCACCCGCTAGGGCTGATCGCCGCCGGCGAGCGGTGCCGTGGCCGCCGCCGAGAAATCTTGCTCCTCGATCGCGGCGATTGCCGCCGGCAGTTCGGCAAAGGAGCCGATGAGGCGGTCGGCTTGCAGGCTTGCGACCGGCACGTCGCTGTAGCCGAACGCAACCGCGATCGCCGGCACATTCGCCGCGCGCGCGGTCCGCATATCGGTCATGGAATCGCCGACCATGATGGCGTTCGCTATATTGCCGCCGGCGCGCCGGATGGTCAGCCGCAGGATTTTCGGATCGGGTTTTTGCACGCCGAAAGTATCTTGGCCGGAAATGGCCGCGAAATAGCGGCTGAGCTTGAGCGCATCGAGGAGCTTAACCGCCAGCCATTCGAGCTTGTTGGTGCAGACTGCAAGCCGGTAGCCCTCGGCGGCGAGCCGCTCAAGGACGGCCTCGAGATAGGGGAACGGACGCGAGCGATCGGCAATGTGCGCGCCGTAATGGGCGATGAAAGCGCCGAACATGCGGTTGAGCTCGGCGGCCGGCACGTTGCGGCCCACGGCGATCAAGGCCCGCTCGATCATGCGGCGCGAGCCGCCGCCAATCATCCGCCGCGCATCGTCGTAGGCGACCGGTGGCACGCCTTCATCGGCCAGCACGAAATTGAGCGTCGAAACCAGGTCCGGCGCGGTATCGACCAGCGTGCCATCGAGATCGAAGACGATGGTGCGCATGATTCCTTACTGATACCAGTGCGGGGCCGAGAGCAAAACTTCGACGGCGGCAGAACCCTATTTTAGGATGACGGGAAGCCGGATACACAGACTGCCAGATACACGATTACCGTGGACACAGTTATGAGCGCCGATTCCTACAAGCGGGCCGCCGCCGTCCGGGCGATCGATTTCGTGCGCTCGGGCATGCGGCTCGGCCTCGGTACGGGTTCGACCGCGGCGCATTTTGTCGAACTGCTTGGCGAGCGGGTCCGGGCTGGCCTTGACGTCATTGCGGTCCCCACCTCCGAGGCGACGCGGGCGCAAGCGACCAAATTAAGCATCCCCCTGACGACGCTTGATGACACGCCAGAACTTGACCTGACGGTTGACGGCGCCGACGAGATCAATCCGGATTTGACGTTGATCAAAGGCGGCGGCGGCGCCTTGTTGCGGGAAAAAATTGTTGCCGCCGCCTCGGCGCGGATGATCGTCATTGCCGATGAGAGCAAATGGGTCTCGCTGCTTGGGGCCTTTCCGCTGCCGATCGAGATCGCGCCGTTTGGCGCAGCGGCAACGCTGCTGGCGGTCGAGGCGGCCGCGGCGGATGCCGGCAGCCCCGGGCCGGCACGGTTGCGGCGCGATCGGGACGGCCACGCTTTTGTCACGGATGGCGGGCACTGGCTCCTTGACGCGCGACTACAGCGCATTGCCGATCCGGCGGGCTTAGCGCGAAGCCTCGCGTCCGTGCCCGGCGTCATGGAGCACGGTTTGTTCATCGCCTTGGCGCGGACTGCTATCCTCGCCGGCCCGGATGGGGTACGGCTCGTCGAGCGGCCCTGATCCCTGATATCAAAGTACGAAAGGAAGCGCTCATGATCGTCCGTGTCCACATCGGTCGCGCCATCTCCCGTTCGGCGATGGTGCGTTCGGCGACGACGGCGCTGATTGCCGCTGCGCTGGCTGGCGCCGTTCCGACCGGCATCGCTCGGCCTGCCGTTGCCCAAGGGACGGCCGCGCCGAGCGCAGTCCATCAGCCGTCGCCGGCCGCCCTTTCGCTGGCGAAGCAGATACTGGAGCTAAAGCACGTCGAAAATATCTTTAAACCGCTGATCCGCGGCGTGGTGATAAAGACCCGAGACGTGTTCATGCAGACGAACTTCATGTGGGGCAAGGACCTCAATGAGATCGCCGCCAATTTGGAAAAGGAATACAGCGTGCGCACGAACGAGCTTCTCGACCGCGCCGCGCGGATCTATGCCACGCACTTTTCCGAGCCGGAATTGAAACAGCTCTTGAGCTTCTACCAATCGCCGCTTGGCCAGAAGGTTATTGACGAGGAGCCGAAGGCGCTGGACGAGAGCATGGCCATGGCCGGCACCTGGGCCGACGAGTTTTCCCAGGATGTCATCAATAAAATGCGCGCCGAGATGAAAAAGCGCGGACACGATCTGTAACATGGCGGAGCACGACGTCGATCTTTTCGTCATTGGCGGCGGATCGGGCGGCGTGCGAGCGGCGCGCATTGCCGCCGAGCACGGCGCCAGCGTCATGGTGGCCGAGGAATATCGGCTTGGCGGCACCTGCGTGATCCGTGGCTGCATCCCCAAGAAGCTCCTGGTCTATGCATCGCGGTTTCATGCCGAATTCGAAGATGCCGCAGGTTACGGCTGGACCGTGCCGCATTCATCGTTCGACTGGACAACGCTGATCGCCAGCAAGGATCGCGAGATCGCTCGGCTCGAAGCTGCTTATGGCGCGACGCTGGCGAAAGCCGGGGTCAAAGTGGTCAAAAACCGCGCCACGCTCATCGACCCTCACACCGTTCAGCTGACAGATGGGCCACGCGTGCGTGCGAGCTACATCCTGGTTTCAACCGGCGCGACGCCAAGCTACGGCGACCCGATCCCCGGCATCGAGCACGTCATTTCTTCGAACGAGGCGTTTCATTTGCCCGACTTCCCGCGGCGCGTATTGATTCAGGGCGGCGGTTACATTGCCG
>DASZCJ010000117.1:0-3683 GCA_035943155.1 Xanthobacteraceae bacterium
GTTCATGCGCGTTGCCAATGCGCGGCGTGCGGTGGCGTCGATTGCCGCCAAGTTCTATCCGCGCCAACCGCGCACCATCGCCGCCGTCACCGGAACAAGCGGTAAAACTTCGGTGGTGTCCTTCACGCGGCAAATCTGGCAAGCCAACGGCCACCGCGCCGCGAGCATCGGGACGATCGGTATCGTATCGCCGCGTGGCGAAAACTACGGCGCGCTGACAACGCCCGATCCGGTCGAACTGCATCGCTCACTCGATGCGCTCGCCGGCGAAGGCGTGACCCATCTGGCGATCGAAGCGTCATCGCATGGGCTCGATCAATATCGGCTCGATGGACTGCGCATTGCGGCGGCGGGATTCACCAACATCACACGCGACCACCTCGACTATCATCCGAGCTTCCAGGCCTATCTTGCCGCCAAGCTACGGTTGTTCGGCGAATTGCTGCCGGACGACGCGGCCGCGATCATCAATGTCGATGACGATCACGCGCAAGCCGTCATCGCTGCTGCCGTTGCGCGCGGACGGGCGATCACCACGGTCGGGCGCAAAGGAACGGGAATTCGGCTGATTGACGCCGCGCGCGACGGCTTCGGCCAAAAGCTGCAGCTCGAACATGGCGGCAAGCTTTATCGGGTCCGCCTGCCGCTCGTCGGCGAATTTCAAGCCGAGAATGCGGTGGTCGCTGCCGGTCTCGCCATCGCCAGCGGCGACGAGGCCGGTACGGTATTCGCGGCGCTCGAACACCTGCGCGGCGCCAAAGGCCGCCTGGAACGCGTCGGCGAACGCCCCGGCGCTCAGATCTTCGTCGACTATGCGCACAAGCCCGACGCACTGGCGAAGGCGCTCGAGGCGTTACGTCCCTACGCGACCGGCCGTCTCATCGTCGTGTTCGGCGCGGGCGGCGATCGCGATCGTGGCAAGCGGCCCTTAATGGGCGCGGTTGCCGCCGCCAAAGCCGACCGGGTGATCGTCACCGACGATAATCCGCGCAGTGAAGCCCCCGCGGCGATCCGCGCCGCGATCCTTGGCGCCGCCCCTGGTGCCACCGAGATCGGCGACCGGGGCGAGGCGATCCGCCGTGCCATCGCTGAGTTGCGGCCCGGCGATATCTTGCTGATCGCCGGGAAGGGTCATGAAACCGGCCAAATCATCGGCGACCGGATCATGCCCTTCAGCGATCACCAAGCGGTCGCTGCGGCACTGAAGGAACTTGCCGCATGACCGCGCCCGCGCTGTGGACCCTAGACGCAATGGCGAACGCGATGGGCGCCGCGCGTCAGGGGCACCTTCCTGCCTCGATATCCGGCCTCTCAATCGACAGTCGCAGCATCGGACCGGGCGAAGCTTTTTTTGCGATCCGCGGCGATCACCGCGACGGCCATGAATTCGTTCCAGCGGCGTTGTCGGCCAAGGCGGCGCTTGCGGTGGTCGCCATCGACCGGCGCGGAGGGTTTCCCGGCGATGCTCAATTGCTGATTGTGCCGGACGTGCTGGCAGCTTTGCGGGATCTCGCCGCCGCCGCTCGGGCGCGGCTGGCGGGCAATGTGATCGGCGTCACCGGTTCGGTCGGCAAGACCGGAACCAAGGAAGCGCTGCGCCTGGCGCTGTCTAAAGATGGCGAGACGCATGCCTCGGTCGCGTCCTACAACAATCATTGGGGCGTGCCGCTGTCGCTGGCGCGTTGTCCATCGAGCGCGCGTTACGCGATCTTCGAAATGGGCATGAACCACCAAGGCGAAATCGCGCCGCTGTCACGGCTGGTCCGGCCGCAGGTTGCGATCATCACCACGATTGCGCCGGTGCATCTCGAATTCTTGGGCTCACTCGCCAATATCGCCGATGCGAAAGCGGAAATATTTCTCGGCGTGCCGCCGGACGGCGGCGCCGTGATCAATCGCGACATCGGCCAATTTGCGCAGCTCAAAGCGCGCGCGCAACAAGCTGGGATCGCGCGGGTGATTTCATTTGGCGCGCATGCCGAAGCCGATGCGCGTCTGATTAAATGCGCTTTGCACGCAAGTTGCTCGACCGTCGAAGCTGAAATTTTCGGCACGCGGTTCAGCTATAAGATCGGCGCACCGGGGCGCCACCTCGTCATCAACTCGCTCGCGGTATTGGCGACAGCCGAGCTCGTCGGCGCCGATCTTGCGCTTGCCGCCTTGGCCCTTGCCGAGCTGCGGGCGGCGCCGGGCCGCGGCGCGCCGATCGAAATCGAGCTTCCCGGCGGACCGGCATTGGTTCTCGACGAGAGCTACAACGCCAATCCCGCCTCGGTCGAGGCAGCATTGGCGGTGCTTGGGCGATCGCCTGTCGGGCCGCGCGGCCGCCGCATCGCCGTGCTCGGCGACATGTTGGAACTCGGCCCAAACGGTCCGGATCTGCACCGCGGCTTGGCCGATGCGGTGATTGCCAACGGCATCGACTTGGTCTTCTGTTGCGGTCCCCTGATGGAGGCGCTGTGGCGCGCGCTTCCTGCCAGCCGACGCGGCGGCTACGCTCAGAATTCAGCCGCGCTCGAGGCCGAAGTACTGCCGGCAATCCGTGCTGGCGACGTCGTCATGGTCAAGGGCTCGCTCGGCTCGCGTATGGCGCCGATCGTCAAGGCGTTACAGCGCAGCTATCCACGCCACGAGAGCTTCGAAGAAGCGTCCGCACAAGGTTGATTGCAATGCTCTATTGGCTGGTCGAACTGTCGGACAAGCTCTCGGTGCTCAATGTCTTTCGCTACATCACGTTCCGCACCGGCGGCGCGGTCATAACGGCGCTTTTGTTCGTCTTTCTGTTCGGCCAGCACATCATCGATCGACTGCGGCTCCTGCAAGGCAAGGGCCAGCCGATCCGCACCGACGGGCCGAAGTCGCACATCATCGCCAAGGCGGGAACGCCAACGATGGGCGGCCTGATGATCCTGTCCGGGATGCTGGTTTCGACGTTGCTGTGGGCCAACCCGACCAATCCTTACGTTTGGGTGGTGCTGTGGGTGATGCTCGGTTTCGGATTGGTGGGCTTCTACGACGATTACCTGAAAGTGACGAAGCAGTCGCACGACGGCTTTGGCGGCCGCATCCGGCTCGTCATCGAAGCCGTCATTGCCGGTATCGCCTGTGTGGCGTTGGTGCGGCTCGGCCATGCGCCGTTCTCAACCTCGTTGGTGTTTCCTTTTTTCAAGGAGCTGGTGCTCAATCTCGGCTGGTTTTTCGTCTTGTTCGCAATGTTCATCATTGTCGGCGCGGGAAACGCGGTGAACCTCACTGACGGGCTCGACGGCCTCGCCATCGTTCCGGTGATGATCGCGGCAGCAAGCTTCGGCATGATCTCGTATCTCTCGGGCAATACGGTGTTCGCCGATTATCTGCAGATCCATTATGTCGCCGGCACCGGCGAACTGTCAGTCCTGTGCGGCGCGGTGCTCGGCGCCGGCCTGGGCTTTTTGTGGTTCAACGCACCTCCCGCGTCGATTTTCATGGGCGATACCGGCTCGCTCGCGCTCGGCGGCATGCTCGGCGCTGTGGCGGTCGCCACCAAACATGAGATCGTGCTCGCGGTGATCGGCGGCTTGTTCGTTCTGGAAGCGGTCTCGGTCATCGTCCAGGTCGTATCGTACAAGCTCACTGGCAAGCGCGTATTCAAGATGGCGCCGATCCATCATCACTTCGAGCAGCTCGGCTGGACCGAGCCGCAG